>JBOHSQ010000061.1:0-6712 GCA_050733295.1 Gemmatimonadales bacterium | reverse complement strand
GCGCCGGCGACCGCACGCTGCTGGCGGCTGCGCGGGCCCAGGCGCCGGCGATCGTCGCCGCATGGCTGCAGGAGAGGTCCTGACCCACGGCGAATGGCTGGTGGAGCGCTCCGCCGGAGCGCCGGAGGCGCTGCGGACGCGCGCCCTCCGGTGGCTGTCGCAGGAACCCCCCGGTGCTCCGCTCGACGGGGCGCTCGCCAGCGCCGGTGAACGGGCGCTCGCCGGGGCCCTCGCCCAGGGCGAGGGGCGCGAGACGGCACTCGACCTCCTCGCCGCCGACGCGCTCATCACCCTCGCCCTGCTCGCCCGCGCCGAGCGCGAACCGGGCTCGCTGGGTGAATTCGCCCAGGGCCTCATCGTCTCCGCCGCCCGTCCTTGATCGATCTCCACTGCCATCTCCTGCCCGCCGTCGATGACGGCTCGCGGTCGGTCACCCAGTCGGTGGCGGTCCTCGAGCGCTTCGCGGCGGACGGGGTGACCGCGATCTGCCTGACGCCGCACCTGCTCGCGAGCGACTCGGTCGCCGGGGTGCCGCGGGCGCATGACGCCGCGTACGAGGCCCTGCGCGCCGCAGCCCCGCCCGTGCCCGCGTTGCATCGCGGCGCCGAGGTCATGCTCGACCGGCCGCTCCCTGCCGTCGTGGCGGAATCGCGCACCATCACCCTGGCGGGCTCGCGCCATGTGCTGGTGGAGTTTCCCCGACTTGTGGCGTTCCAGACCGTGGCCAACGCCCTGCATCTCGTCCGCCAGATCGGGCTCGTGCCCGTGCTGGCGCATCCGGAGCGCTACACCAGCTGCTCCCCCGCCGCGGCGGAGGCCTGGCGACGGATCGGGGCTGTGCTCCAGGTCGATGCCACCACGCTGCTCGCGCTCGAGCCGCGAGGCGAGCGGGCTCGTGCGCTCGTCGCCCGCGGCCTGGCCGACATACTTGCCGCCGACAATCACGGCGACCGGCGCAGCCTCGCCCTCGCGCGCGACCTGCTCCTCGAGCACGGTGGGGACGTGCAGGCCGATCTCCTGCTGTCAACCAACCCCGCGGCGCTGATCACCGACGCCGCCCCCGAGATGGTGCCGCCCATCGAGCTCCGGCCCTCGCTCCTCACGCGAATCCGGCGGCTCTTTCACCGGGAGGACGCGTGAGCGCCGAACGCATCGTCGCCGGACTCAGGGAACTGGCCGCACTGGCCGAGCGTACCACCACCCTTGCGCCCCAGGTGGCTCGGGTCGCGGCCCGCTACGCGCGCACCCTGCGGGAGGGCGGGACGCTCTTCTTCGCCGGCAACGGGGGCAGCGCGGCGGACGCGCAGCACCTCGCGACAGAGTACGTGGTCCGGTATTCCCGGGACCGTCGCCCCTTCGCGGCCGTGGCGCTCACCACCGACACGTCGCTCCTCACCGCCGCGGGCAACGACCTCGGATTCGAGCGCGTGTTCGCGCGCCAGGTCGAGGCGTTGTGCCGGCGGGGCGACCTGCTGGTGCTGCACAGCACCAGCGGGGAGAGTCCCAACCTTCTCCATGCGGCGCGGGCGGCCCGGGAGCGGAGCGTGGGCACGGTGGCGTTCCTGGGCCGCGGTGGCGGCGCCCTCGCGGCGCTGGTGGACGAGGCGGTGATCGTGATCGCCGACGCGACCAGCCACATCCAGGAACTTCATCTCGCGCTCGAGCACCTGGTGGTCGAGTGCGTCGAGCGGGAGCTCGCGGCCGGATGATCGACTTGAGTGGCAAGGTCGCCTTCGTCACCGGCGGATCCCGTGGCATCGGCCGTGCGACGGCGCTGCTGCTGGCCCGGGCCGGGGCGGACGTGGGCATCACCTACGCCACCCGCGCCGCCGAGGCGGAGGCGGTGGTTCGCGAGGTGCGCGCTCTTGGCCGCAAGGCCTTCGCCGCCGGGGGTGACCTGGGTGACGCCGGCACCGTCGAGCGCGTCTTCCGCGAGTTCCGCACCTGCTTCGGCCGGCTCGATGGCTTCGTGGCCAACGCCGGCGTCTGGCCGTCCGACGACGTGCCGGTGCGCGACCTGCCCGACTCCCGCTGGCGCCACACCCTCTCGGCCAACCTCGACTCGGTGTTCTTCACCACCCGCGCTGCCCTGCGCCTGATGGGTCCCGGCGGACGGATCGTGATCGTGGGCAGCACCGCAGGCCAGCGGGGGGAGGCCGGCCACGCCGACTATGCCGCCTCCAAGGGTGCGCTCCACTCGTTCACCAAGTCGCTCGCCGTCGAGGCCGCGCCCGACGTGGCCGTCAACTGTGTGGCGCCGGGCTGGGTCGACACCGACATGTCCGCGCCCGCCCTGGCCGGCGAGGGTGGCCGCGCCATCGCCGCGACCATCCCGCTCCGCCGCGTTGCGCCAGCCGAGGATGTCGCGGGCCCGATTCTCTTCCTGTTGAGCGGCCTCGCGCGCCACGTCACCGGTGAAGTGCTCAACGTGAACGGCGGGAGCGTGCTCTGTGGCTGAGGCCCGCGCGCCGTCAGTCGGGCCGGGGCAGGCTGGTCCTGAGGTACCCGCCGCCGTGGTCGAGATCGCCCGTGTGCTCGAGCAGGCGGGCCACGAGGCGTGGTGCGTGGGCGGCGCGCTCCGTGACGCCATCCTGGCCCGCCCGCATGCCGACTTCGACCTGGCCACCAGCGCCTCGCCGGAGGAGGTGCAGAAGCTCTTCCGGCGCACCGTGCCGGTGGGGCTCCGCTTCGGCACGGTCGGCGTGCTCGATGCAGCGGGCGTGCTCCACGAGGTCACCACCTTCCGCCGCGATATCGACACCGACGGCCGGCACGCGGAGGTGAGCTACGGCGCCTCCCTGGAGGAGGACCTGGCGCGGCGCGACTTCACCGTGAACGCGCTGGCCTTCCATCCCCTGCGGGGCGAGTGGCGCGACCCGTTCGGCGGTGCCGCGGACCTCGCCCGGGGCGTGATCCGCGCCGTGGGCGAGCCGGCCGCCCGCTTTCGCGAGGATTTCCTCCGCGTGCTCCGGGCGCTGCGCTTCGCCGCCCGGCTTGATTTCGAGATCGATCCCGCCACCTGGGAGGCCGCCCTGGAGGCGGCCCCGGGGCTCACTCGCTTGTCGGCGGAGCGGGTCCGGGATGAATGGGAGCGCGGGCTGCAGTGGGCCCGTTCGCTGGAGCGCTTCGCCCGGCTCTGGCACGAGGTCGGGGCCGCCGCCGTGGTCCTGCCCGAATTGCTCCCAGTCCATGCGCCGGCGGCGCAGGCCGTGTTCCGGCACGACCAGGGCCCGGTGCGCGACCCGATCCTGCTCACGGCCATCCTTTGCGACTCGCCCGCCGCCGTGCTGGAGCGACTCCGGGCGTCCAACGCGGATATCGCTCGCGCCGGTGCCATCGCCCGCGGACCCGCCGAGCCGTCGGACCCCGAGCCCGTCGCCGTCCGGCGCTGGATGGCCGCGACCGGGCCCGCCGCCGATGACCTGATGGCTGCCTGGGAGCTGAGGCACGGTCAAGCGGCCCCTTGGGCCGATACCGTGGCGGGGATTCGCGAGCGCCGCGAGCCGCTGGGCCGCACCGACCTCGCGGTGACCGGCAATGACCTCGTGGCCGCTGGAGTGGCGCCGGGACCAGCGCTCGGCCGGCTGATCGACCGCCTCGTCGAGCTGGTGCTGGACGACCCCTCGCTGAATCGTCGCGAGACCCTCCTGGCGCGCGCGAGGGAGTTGGCATGACCGCGATCGCCTTCGCCATCGCCTCCGCGGGCGCCAACCTGCTCGGCGCCTGGGCGGTCGTCCGCCACCTTCGGCGGAGCCTGCGGCTGATCGAGGGCTGCGTCGCCTTCAGCGCGGGCTTCATGCTGGCAGTAGCGCTCGTCGGGGTGATCCCCGAGGTCTACCGGGGACTCGGAACCCGCGGGCCGATCCTGGTGTTGATCGGATACCTCCTCGTGCACCTGGCCCAGCACGTGTTCACGCCCCACTTCCACTTCGGCGAGGAAACCCACCGGGTCGAGGCGAGCGCTGGTGTGTCAGCCCTCCTCGGGCTCGGCATCCACACCTTCTTCGACGGCGTGGCCATCGCCAGCGGGTTCCACGTTTCGCCCACGCTCGGCACCCTCCTCTTCACCGGCGTCTTCCTGCACAAGCTGCCCGAGGGCGTGGCCATGGCCAGCGTGATGCTGGCCTCGGGCCAGAGCGCCAGGACCGCCATGTCGGCCGCGTTCCTGCTCGGTGCCGCGACCGTGCTCGGCGTCGTGCTCACCGACATCGCCCTCCCCCTGGCCGACTACGGCCTCGCGATCTCCGGGGGCGTCACGCTGTACGTGGCCAGCTCGAACCTCGTGCCCGAGTTCCAGGCCAAGCGCGGGCTTGGGCTCCCGTTCGCCTTCTTTGCCGGCGCCGCGGTGTTCTTCCTGGCGCAGCGGCTGCTCGAGGGCTGGGCCAGGTGAGCCACGCCCCGCTGTTCGGGGTCGAGGAGCCGCTCGCGGCCCGGATGCGGCCGCTCACGCTCGAGGAGGTGGCCGGCCAGCAGCACCTGCTCGCCCCGGGTCGCGCGCTGGGTGACGCGATCCGCCGCGGCGACGTCGGCAGCGTGATCCTCTGGGGGCCGCCCGGCAGCGGGAAGACCACGATCGGGCGGCTCATCGCGCGCTACACCGACCGCGAGTTCGTGGGTTTCAGCGCGGTGACTGACGGCGTGCCACGCGTCCGAGAGATCCTCCGGGAGGCGGAGGCCCGGCGCGCCCTCGGCCGCGGCACCATCCTCTTCTGCGACGAGATCCACCGCCTCAACCGCGCCCAGCAGGACGCCTTTCTGCCCGCGGTCGAGAGCGGCGTGATCACCCTGGTGGGCGCCACCACCGAGAACCCGAGCTTCGAGCTCAATGGCGCGCTGCTCTCGCGCACCACTGTCCACGTGCTCGAGCCGCTCGGTCCCTCGGACATCGAGGCGGTGGTCCAGCGGGCGCTGGCCGACACCGAGCGCGGCCTGGGCGAGCTCCGGGTCTCGGCGGACGGCGACGCAGTCGCCCTGCTGGCCGAAGCCGGCGATGGCGATGCCCGGCGCGCGCTCACCGCGCTCGAAACCGCCGCGCGGAACGTGGGGCGGGGCGGCACCATCACCCGCGAGGCCGCGGCCGATGCGCTCGCGCGGCGCGTGCCGCGCTACGACAAGTCCGGCGAGGAGCACTACAACCTCATCTCGGCGCTCCACAAGGCGGTGCGCGGCAGCGACCCCGACACCGCGCTCTACTGGCTCGCGCGTATGATGGAGGGCGGCGAGCACCCGCTCTACCTTGCCCGTCGCCTGGTGCGGATGGCGGTGGAGGATGTCGGGCTCGCCGATCCCCAGGCCCTCGCCGTGGCCATCGCCGCGCGCGACGCCTATGACTTTCTCGGGTCCCCGGAGGGCGATCTCGCCCTGGCCCAGGCCGCCGTCTACCTCGCCACCGCGCCCAAGTCGAACCGGCTCCATGTCGGGTACGGCGCGGCGCACGCCGCGGCCCGGGACACGCCGGCAGACCCGGTCCCGCGGCACATTCGCAATGCGCCGACCGCGCTGATGGAGGAGCTGGGCTACGGCGACGGGTATCGCTACGCCCACGATTCCCCGGACGCCTATCTTCCGCAGGACTACCTGCCCGAATCGCTGCGGGGCCGCACGTTCTACACCCCAGGCGCCTTCGGATTCGAGAAGACGATCGCCGAGCGCCTCCGGTGGTGGGCCGAGCGGCGGGCGGCGGCGGAGAAGGAGGAGTGATGCGGGGAAGGGGACTCGCGGCGCTGGTCCTGCTGGGGGGCGGGGCCTGCATGCCCTTCCAGTCCACGGTCGAGGTGGAGCTGCCGACCATCGCGCTCTCGCGCGTGGTGGTCCGTGGCGTCGCCACCTCGGGTGCCACCCTCGACCTCGTCCTTCGCGTGGCCAACCCGAATGGCTTCGAGCTGCAGGGCTCCTGGGTCAAGGTCGACGTCGAGCTCGGCGGGCATTCGGTGGGGCAGGTGGATGCGAAGCAGCCCTTCCGGCTCGCGGCCCGTGGCTCGACCGACCTGGTGCTGCCGCTGCGCGTGGAGTGGGCCGCGCTCGACCCCGCCGTCCGCATGCTGGCCGAGGGTGGCCGCACCGAGTACCGGGTTTCCGGCCGGCTCGGAGTCGAGGCCGGCGGCCGCCGGTTGGACGTTCCCGTCGCGCGTAGCGGCGCCGTGTCGGTCCTTGGGGAGCGGCAGTGAGCACCCGCCAGCCCATCGAGGTCCTGCCGCCGGTCGAGCGCGCCGTGCTGGTGGCCGCCCCGCGGAAGGGCTCGGCCGACAGCCGGGCCATGGCCGAGCATCTGGAGGAGCTGGGCCGCCTGGTGGACACGGCGGGTGCCGATGTCGTCGCCCAGTTGTCCCAGCAGGTAGCGGCCCCCAATCCGGCCACCCTGCTCGGCGAGGGGAAGGTCGAGGAGCTGCGCGGGCTCGTCGCGGATCAGGGTGCGTCCCTGGTCATCTTCGACGAGGAACTGACCCCGGTGCAGGGCGCGAACCTGGAGCGCGAGCTCCAGGTTCGCGTGATGGACCGGCCCGAGGTCATCCTCGACATCTTCTCCACCCGTGCGCGGAGCCACGAGGCCAAGCTCCAGGTCGAGCTGGCTCAGCTCGAATATCTGCTGCCGCGCCTTACGCGGATGTGGACGCACTTGTCCCGTATCCGCGGCGGCATCGGGCTCAGGGGTCCCGGCGAAACCCAGCTCGAGACCGACCGCCGGATCATCCGCCGCCGCATCCAGGCGCTC
>JBOHSQ010000060.1:0-6001 GCA_050733295.1 Gemmatimonadales bacterium | reverse complement strand
TCCCTGCCCTCCTCGCCCGGCGCGCCGAAGAACGCGCCCACGGTAGTCGGCTCGAAGGTGTGCGCGGTCCCGAGCTCACGGGCGATGTCCCGCAGGATGTCGTCGGCAGGGCCGAGGCGGGGATTGGTGGTGACGCCGAGCATCCGGCGCGCCGTGGCGTAGTGCGGCTCGAGCACCGCGCGCCACTCGGCCAGGTGGCGCCAGGCCGGGCTGTCGAACAGCTCCTCGGCGGGACGGGTGAGGACGTTGGCGTAGCCGAGCGAGCCGCCGCCCACGCCCGAGCCGTGGAGCACCCAGACGTCGCGAAAGGGGCTGATCTCGAGAATGCCGAAGCAGCGGAGAGCAGGGGCCCAGAGGTAGCGGGGCGCGTTCCAGGTGGTGCGGGGGAAATCGTGGTCTTCGAACCGCTTCCCGCGCTCGAGCACCAGGACGCGGTGGCCCTTCTCGACCAGGCGCAGGGCCGCAACGCTGCCGCCGAACCCCGAACCCACCACCACCGCGTCCCAGGTTTCCGCCGGGACCTCGCGTCGCGCACCGCTCATCGCCTACTCCGCCCCGATCGTTGCCCGCCGTTCGCCGCGCATCACCTCGCCCAGGGCGCCGACGAATGCGTCCACCTCGTCCTCGGTGGTGGCGAAGGTGGTCATCCAGCGCACCTCGCCCGTCGTGTCGTCCCACACGTAGAAGAAGAAGCGCTGCTGCAGCCGACGGACCGCCTCGCGCGGCAGGACGGCGAACACCCCGTTGGCCTCGACCGGCTGGGTGATCCGGACGCCGGGCACCTTCCCCGCCCCGTCGGCCAGCCGCCGTGCCATGCGATTGGCGTGCTCGCCGTTCCGGAGCCAGAGCCCGTCGGCGAGCACGGCGTCGAACTGCGCGGCCACGAAGCGCATCTTCGACGCGAGCCCCATTCCCTGCTTGCGGATGAACGGGAATTCCTTCGCGCGCTCGCGGGCTCTCTCGAAGAACACCACGGCCTCGGCGCCGATAAGCCCGTTCTTGGTGCCGCCGAAGGAGAGCACGTCCACCCCGGCGCGCCAGGTGAAATCGGCGAGCGGCATCCGCAGGAACGCGGCCGCGTTGGCGAGCCGCGCACCGTCCACGTGCAGCAGCAAGCCGTGTGCGTGGGCCAACTCGGCGAGTTCGGCCACCTGCTCGGGGCGATAGACGGTGCCGTATTCGGTGGCCTGGGTGAGCGACACCGCCGCGGGCTGGACGTGGTGCTGGATCCCCACCCCGCGGATCCGGCTCCGCACCAGGTCGGGAGCGAGGCGGCCATCGGGCGCCGGCACGGTGAGGAGCTTGGCGCCGATGAACCGCTCCGGCGCGCCGCACTCATCGACTGCCACGTGCGACTGCTCCCCGCAGATCACGCCGTGCCAGGCGCGGGTGACGGTGGCAAGACCCAGCACATTGGCCGCGGTGCCGCCCCAGACGAAGTGCACGTCGGCATCGGCGTCGAGGATGGCACGGACGCGGTCGGCAGCGCGCCGGGTGAGCGCGTCCTCCCCGTAGGGCTCGGCCCAGCCGTCGTTGGCCGACTCGAGTGCGGCCAGCACGGCGGGATGCGCCGGAGCCGCGTTGTCGGAGGCGAAGTTGGTGGAGGGGCGCGGACTCACGAGGCGCCGCCGCCGTCGGGGAACTTGTCCTCCCAGAGCGCGATGACGTTGCCGTCGGGGTCGGCCACCAGTGCCATGATGCCGAATCCGGTCCGGCTGGGTTCGGCGACCACGTTGGCGCCCCGCGCGCGGAGGCCCTCGCAGACGGCGACGAGGTCTTCGGTGTGGAAGGTGAGCCCGGTGTGGCGGCCGACCATCGCCTTGGCCTCCGGATGAACGGCGGGATGGACGCCGAGGCGGGTCTCACCGTCGAGGAACTCGGCGCCGAAGCTGCCGAGCTTCTCGAGCGGGAGGCCCAGGTGGTCGCGGTAGAAGACCAGCGCGCGATCCATGTCCGAGACAAAGATCGCGGCGGAATGCAGTCGCATGGGCATCGGCAGAAAGCTACACCGTCCCGGGAGGAGGCCCGAGGCTCCGGTGGGAGGCCTGGAGATTCCGGTGCATGCCGAGCCGGCCGGGCCGGGCGAAGGGTGTGTGGCGGTAGCGGGTGTCGAACTCCTCGTCGGAGAGCCGGCCGAAATGATCCTTGGGAACGGCGGAGAGGTCGGTCTCCGGGGTGGGGGAGAGGCCCTCGATGGCGGCGGTCCCGGAAAACTTCAGGTTCCAGGGGCAGACCTCGTTGCAGATGTCGCAGCCGAAGGCCCATCCGGCCAGCGCCGGGACGAGACTCTCGGGGATGGGGCCCTTCTGCTCGATGGTGAGGTAGCTGATGCACCGGGTGGCGTCGAGCACCCGGGCAGCAGGGAAGGCAGCGGTCGGGCAGGCATCGAGGCAGCGAGTGCAACTACCACAGCGGTCGGCTCCGAACGGCTGGTCGGGCAGGAGCTCGAGGTCGGTGAAGACCGAGCCGATGAAGGTCCAGGAGCCGACCCCTGGGCGGATGAGCATGGTGTTCTTGCCGATCCAGCCGAGTCCAGCCCGCTGGGCCAATTCCCGCTCCGGGACCGGGCCGGCGTCCACGAACGGGCGGGCGACGGCGGCCCCGTGGGCGCGGAGCCATTGGGCCAGACGCTCGAGCCGCTCGCCCACGACTTCGTGGTAGTCCTGGCTTCGGGCGTAGCGGGCGACGCGGACGGGCAGAGACGGGCTTGGACGGGCGGGGACTGGCGGTTCCGATTGATAAGTAGCTAATACTACTACTATCGACTTCGCCTCTGGTTCGGTCAGCCGAGGGTCCTTCCGACGGCGGGCCTGGCGGTGGAGGTAGCGCATGGTCCCGGCCATGCCGTTCGCGAGCCAGCCGTCCAGCTCGGCCGAGTGGGGCAGGGGTTCGGGGGTGGTGATCCCGCAGGCCTCGAAGCCAAGTCGCAGTGCCTCGACCTTCAACTCGTCAGCAATCACGCCCGGTCCCCCATCTGCAGCGATCAGCGAGCTGCACCTATTCGGCGATCAGCGCCTTCTCCGGATCCCCCACCGGCTCCTCATCGGTGATGAGCCGGGCGCCCCGCTGGTAGGTCAGGTAACTCCAGGCCCACTCGGTGAGCACCACCGCGCGGTTGCGGAAGCCGATCAGGAAGGCGATGTGCACGAAGATCCAGAGCAGCCACGCGATCACGCCTCCGAAGCGGAGCCGGCCGAGGTCGGCGACCGCCTGGCCGCGGCCGATGACTGCGAGCTGGCCCTTGTTGCGGTAACGAAAGGCGGGCCGCGGCGAGTTCCGGAGGTCGGCCCGGACCACCCGGGCCGCATGCTGCCCCATCTGGATGGCGGCGGGGCACACGGCGGGCACCGCGTCGCCATCGGTGTATCCGTGCGTGAAGCAGGCGGCGTCGCCCAGCACCAGGATCTCCGGATGCCCGGGCACGGAGCAGTCGGGCTCCACCAGCACGCGGCCCTGGCGGTCGAGCGGCGCGCCGAGGGAGCGGAGCAGGGGGCTCGCGAGATTGCCTGCGGCCCAGATGACGTTGTGGGTCGGGATGGTCCACCCGGCGGCGACCACCTGGCCGTGGCTCACGTCGGATACGAACGTCTCGGTCCGGACCTCGACGCCGAGCTTGCGCAGGTCCTCCTTGGCGTGCTGGCTCAGGTGCTCGGGATAGGTCGTGAGCAGGCGAGGCGAGGCCTCGAGCAGCATCACCACCGCTTCGCGCGGGTCGATGCGGCGGAAGTCCCGGGCCAGGGCGTAGCGGCGGACTTCGGCCAGGGCGCCGGCCACCTCCACGCCGGTCGGACCGCCTCCCACCACCACGAAGGTCAGGAACGCGATCCGTTTCACCGGGTCGGGCTCGCGCTCGGCGGCTTCGAACGCCAGCAGGATTCGGCGCCGGATGAGCATCGCGTCCTCGATGCTCTTCAATCCCGGTGCGAGCTGCTCCCATTCGGCGTCACGCCCGAAGTAGTGGTGCCGGGCTCCGGGCGCGAGCACCAGCAGGTCGTAGTCCAGGGCCTGGCCGTCGCCCAGGTGGACCGTCCGCGCGCTGCCGTCGACCCGCACCGCCTCGCCCAGGATGACCTCGACGTTCCGCTGGCCCCGGAAGATCGAGCGAATGGGGGAGGCGATGTCGTTCGGGGCAAGGGCAGCGGTGGCCACCTGGTACAGCATCGGCTGGAACAGGTGGTGGTTGCGCCGGTCCACGAGGGTGACGCGCGCGCCGGTGCGGCGGAGCTCCTTGGCGCAGTAGAGCCCGGCGAAACCGCCCCCGATGATGAGGACGCGGGGGGTCGAGGGTCGAGGCCCGGCGGTCAAGGGTCGAGAGCCCGAGGTCGAAGCCCGCCTACATCCCCATCGTTTCCCGCCGCCACCGTGCGAACCGGATCACGTCGTCGACGGGCGGGACCGCGCGCTCGTCGCCGTAGGCGGTGTACATCCGCCAGCGGAGGTAGGGGCGGTCGGGCAGGGGGAGGAAGGGCGGCTCGGTCCACCACCGTCGGCGGCGGAACGCCCAGGCGGTGCGAAGCAGGTCGAGGGCGAGCCGGGGATTGATCAGCGCACGGGTGGCGAGAGCGGCGGTGAGCGAGGCCCAGCTCGCGGAGCCGCGGAACGGGGCAGGGGCGGGTGCGCGGTTTCCGGGGGTCGACATCGCGGTCACGCGGACAACATAACCGTTGCGTATATTCCCGCGCCGACGCCACGCCGCCATCGCTCCCCGATCGAGGCCGCACGATGACCCGCCCCTCCGCCCCCTACCTCCGCGGCCAGCGGATCGACCCGCAGGGCATCACCGGGAAGGAGGGCGTGGCCGACCTCGTCGACAACGCCTTCCTGGCCTACAACGCCGGCCGCCTCCGCGAGGGATGCCGCCTCTTCGTCGAGCGGATGCTCGAGCCCGATGTAACCGTGGCGATGAGCCTCACCGGTGCGATGACCCCGGCGGGCCTGGGGATGAGCGCGCTCATCCCGCTGATGCAGGCCGGGTTCGTGGACTGGATCATCTCCACCGGCGCCAACCTGTACCACGACGCCCACTTCGCCCTGGGCCTGGCCCTCCACCGCGGACGCCACGACGCCGACGACGTGGAGCTGCGCGAGGCCGGCGTGGTCCGGATCTACGACGTCTTCTTCGACTACGACGTGCTGCTCTCCACCGACGCGTTCGTGCGCGAAGTGTCGGCCCGCCCCGAGTTCCAGCGCTCCATGGGCACCGCGGAGTACCACTACCTGCTGGGCGGCTACCTGCGGGAACGCGAGGCGGCGCTGGGCCTGGTGAAGCGGTCGGTGCTGTCGGTGGCGCACGAACTCGAGGTGCCCATCTACACCAGCTCGCCCGGCGACAGCTCCATCGGGATGAACGTGGCCGAGCAGGCGCTGGCGGGCAGCGAGCTGCGGTTCGACGTGAGCGCCGACGTGAACGAGACGGCGGCCATCGTGCTTGCGGCCAAGCGGAACGGGGGAAGGAGCGGCGCGCTCATCGCCGGCGGGGGCAGCCCCAAGAACTTCCTGCTCCAGACCGAGCCGCAGATCCAGGAGGTGCTGGGCATCGACGAGCGGGGGCACGACTTCTTCCTGCAGATGACCGACGCGCGGCCCGACGTGGGCGGGCTCTCGGGTGCCACCCCCGCCGAAGCGGTGAGCTGGGGCAAGATCGACCCTGACATGCTGCCCGGCACCGTGGTGGTCTACGCCGACAACACCATCACCCTCCCGCTGCTCACCGCCTACGCCCTCGCGCGCCACGAGCCGCGCCCGCTCCGCCGGATCTATGGCCAGCGGCAGGCGATGATGGAGCAACTGGTCCGGGAGTACCGCTCGGCGCTCGAGTTCCGCGACCAGCGGGCCGAGGAAGCGAGCGGTCGCGCGTGAGCGGCCCGGTGGCGGCGATGAGCGCGGGTCGACCCTCGCGCTGGTACCCGTGGTACGCCCTCGGCCTGCTCTCGGCCATCAACCTGCTCAACTACCTCGACCGCAACGTCATCTTCGCGCTGTTCGAGCCGATCAAGCGCGA
>JBOHSQ010000059.1:0-6999 GCA_050733295.1 Gemmatimonadales bacterium | reverse complement strand
GCGCCTCCTCCCCTCGCCCGAGCAGTTGGCCGGCGTCGCCGATGTCGCCGTGCGATGCCTTCCGGCCGAGACTGTGGGTGGCGACTTCTACACCTTCGTGCACCTGGGCGCCGGCCGCGTGGGCGTGATGCTCGGCGACGTGTCGTCCCACGGGTTCAGCGCGGCGCTGGTGATGGCCCTGGTACTCAGCGCCGCCGGCATCCACGTGGGCGGGGCGTATTCTCCGGACGAGACCCTGGTCGCGATGCTCCGGTCGCTCGAGGCCGAGCTGGAGACGGCGGAGATGTACTTCACCATCTTCTACGGCGTGCTCGATCCCTTCGGTCGCCGCCTGGTGTACGCCAGCGCCGGGCATCCGCACGCGTTCCGCATCCCCGGGGAAGGCGCGCCGGAGCGGCTGGAGGCAACCGCGCCGCCGATCGGGCTGGGTCCCGCCACCGAGATCCACCGCCGGCGGGTCGAGTGGATCCCCGGACGCGATCTCCTATGCCTCTGGACCGACGGCCTGGTCGAGGCCCGGAGCGAGGCCGGCGATCCTTACGGCGAGAACCGGTTGCTGGCCGAGCTGGTGAAGCGCCGCGATCTCCCGGCCGAGCAGGTCGTCTCCGAGGTGCTCGCGCTGGTGGACCGCCACGCTCCGGCTCCCTCCGACGACCGCACCCTGCTCGTCCTGCGCGTCTAGCCTGGTGCGCCCGAAGAAGCGCCTCGGGCAGCATTTCCTGCGCGACGCGCGGATCCTGGCGCGCATCGCCGATGCGCTCGAGGCCGGGGCGGGCGACACCGTCGTCGAGGTCGGCCCGGGCCCCGGCGGCCTCACCGCCGAGTTGGCCGGCCGCGCGGGACGCGTCATCGCAATCGAGAAGGACCGCGACCTCGCCCGCGAACTGGTGGGCCGCTTCCCCAACGTGGAAGTGGTGGAGGGCGATGCGCTCGCGCTCGACTGGCAGGCCCTCGCCGGCGGTCCGTTCCTCGCGGCTGGCAATATCCCGTACAACATCACGTCCCCGCTCATCGACAAGGCGCTGGTGCCGCCGCGTCCGGTGTGCGTCGTGTTCCTGGTCCAGCGCGAGGTCGCCGATCGGCTCGCGGGCGCTCCTGGAAGCGCGGACTACGGCGCGCTCACCGTAGGCGTCCAGGTGGTGGCGCGGGTCGAGCGGCTCTTCCGGGTGCCCGCTGGCGCGTTCTTCCCGGCACCGCGGGTCGACTCGGCCGTGGTCCGCCTCACTCCCCTCGCGCAGCCACTGATCGAGGACGGACTGGTGCCAGCCTTCCGGCGCACGGTGGTCGGACTCTTCGGCTTCAGGCGGAAGCAGCTGATCAGGGCGGTCCGCGAGTTGACCGGATGGGATGCCCCCAGGGCGGGGGAGGCCCTGGCCGCGGCCGGGGTGGACCCCGTGCTCCGGCCGGAGGCGCTCGCGCCCACCGATTTCGTGGCCCTGCACCGCACCCTCGTTGACGGAGGATGGCCCGGCGACTAGCTTTGTGAAAACTTTCACAAAAGCCATGCCCAAGGTCGCCGAGTCCACCATCCGCCGCTTGTCCCTCTACCTTCGGTTCCTCGAGGAATTCGAGGCCCGCGGGGTGGCCACCGTGAGTTCCGACGAGCTGGCGGCGCGCGGTGGCACCACCTCGGCCCAGGTGCGGAAGGACCTTTCTTTCTTCGGTTCCTTCGGGAAGCGCGGGATGGGCTACGGCGTCCCGGAGATGGTGTCCAAGCTCCGCGAGATCCTCGGGCTCGGCCGGCGCTATCGTGTGGCGGTGCTCGGCGCCGGCAAGTTCGGCAGCGCCCTCATCCAGCACCGCGGCTTCCGGGAGCGGGGATTCGACATCTCGGCGGTCTTCGATTCCGATCCCGCGAAGATCGGCCGCAATTGGAACGGGCTCGCCGTCACCGCGGAATCCGAGCTCGAGGCCCGGCTGGGCCGTGAGCCGGTGGACATCGCCATCGTCACCGTCCCGGCGGAGGCTGCCCAGCCCCTGGTCGACCGCCTGGTCCGCCTTGGCCTCAAGGCCATCCTCAACGTCGCCCCGGTCCAGCTGGTCGTGCCGGAGGACGTCGAGGTGAAGTCGGTGAACCTCGCCATGGAGCTCGAAGGGCTCAGTTTCGCCTTGGCCAACCGGTAATCCCCCGGCCCCGGTTCACCGGTCCGTCGCGGCCGGTTTAGATTCGGGGTCAGATGCCCCGCCTCCTCGTCAATTCCGAAACTGCGAGTCTCGAGAGCGTCCTGGTGCACACGCCGGGCGCCGAGCTCGAGGCCGTGACGCCGCGGAATCGTGAGGATTTCCTTTACGACGACATCGTCGACCTCGAGATTGCCCAGCGGGAGCACCGCCGCTTCGTTGCGGTGCTCGAGCGGTTCTGCGAGGTGCTCCAGGTGCGGGACCTCGTGGCCGACACCCTCGCCGACGACGACGCCCGCCAGTTCGTCATCACCAAGACCATGGACGTGGTGACCTCCGAGCCGCTGGCCCAGCGGCTGACCGCGCTCCCACCCAACGACCTGGTGACGATGATCGTCGAGGGCACCGAGGACTCGACCGGCCCGCTGGCGCGGTCGGTCAACGAGCCGGTATACAGCCTCCCGCCCCTCCCGAACCTGTTCTTTCCCCGCGACATCGGCGTTGTGATCGGCGAGCACGTCGTGGTGGGGTCGATGCGCTACGGCGTGCGCTGGACCGAGGAGCTGCTGATCAAGGCGCTGTTCCGGTTCCACCCGAAGCTCGCCAATGCCGGCATCATGTACGACGGCTCCGAGGAGCGGCGTGCCGGCTACACCGTCGAGGGCGGGGATGTCCACCGGGTGCGCGACGACCTCCTGGTGCTCGGGTTCAGCGAGCGCTCGAGCGCGGCCGCCCTGGACCAGCTCTGCGACGAGGTCTTCGCCCGCGGGCTCGCCACCGACGTGCTGATCGTGGTGATGCCGGCCACCCAGACCGCCATCCACCTCGACATGATCTTCTCCATGCTCGACCGCGAGCTGTGTGCGGTCTACCCGCCGTTCTTCATCGGGCCGGAACGGCTGGCCGTGCTGCACCGCCGCCGGGGGGAGGACCACGTGAGCGAGGTGCCCGACTTCTTCCGGGCCATGCGCGAGGTTGGCATGCCGATCGAGCCGATCTTCTGCGGCGGGCAGCACCGCCAGGTCCAGGACCGGGAGCAGTGGGCGAGCGCCTGCAACTTCCTCGCGGTGCGCCCCGGGACGGTGGTCGCCTACCGGCGCAATGACTACACCCTCGAGGAGCTGGCGCGGGCCGGCTTCCGCGTGGTGTCCGCCCGGGACCTGCTGGAAGGCGACGTGAAGCCGGCCGACTCCCACCGCCTCGCCATCACCATCGAGGGAGGCGAGCTGGTGCGTGGCGGGGGCGGGCCCCGCTGCATGACGCTGCCGCTCCGGCGCGCGGCGTCGTGACCGGCGTCGCCTTTCCCCCCGCTTCGACCCTTGCCGACCGGGCGCTCGCGCTCCTGCGGGCCGGTCCGCAGCCGTCGCTCGCGCTCACCCGCGACGTGATGGGCCTGCTCGAGGTCCCGCCCGCCATCGCGGACCGCCTCGCCGTGGCCCTGCTCGGCGCCGATCCCCGGGCCCACCAGCTGCCCGACGGCCGCTGGGCTGCGGTGCTCGAGGCCGCGGGGTCGCCCTTGCTGGAGGAGTGCGCCTTCGCCGTGGTGGACGTGGAGACGACCGGCATGCACGCCGCCGGCGAGGACCGGATCACCGAGATCGCGGTCGTGGTGGTGCAGGGGAGCCAGCGCCGCGTCGTGGTGGACACGTTGGTGAACCCCGGCCGTCCCATCCCGGCCCTGATCACCGCGATCACGGGCATCAGCGATGCGATGGTGGCCGACGCGCCCAGCTTCGACGAGGTCGCCGACGAAGTGGCCGGCGCACTCGCCGGGCGCGTCTTCGTGGCGCACAACGCGCGGTTCGACTGGGGCTTCGTGGGGCACTCCCTGCGCCGGACACGCGGCGTGGCCCTGACCGGCCCCCGGCTCTGCACGGTCCGGCTCGCTCGGCGGCTTGTGGCGGGCCTGCCGTCGGCCTCGCTCGACTCGCTGATCCAGCGCTTCGCGCTCGAGATCGTCGCGCGGCACCGCGCGGCGGGCGACGCTCTTGCCACCGCTGAGCTGCTCCTCCGCCTCTTGCCACTGGCCCGCGACCGGGGCGCCCGCACCATGGCGGATGTGGAGTCGCTGGTCGCGCGACGGAAGTCCGCGTGACCATGCTGGCCACGCCATGCCCCGTCGGAAGCCTGCACTGCCACATGCTGTACGCCGGGCTCCAGCGCCTCGATGGCGGCGCGATGTTCGGGGTGGTGCCCAAGCCGCTCTGGGAGAAGCGCATCGCGCCCGACGCGAAGAACCGCATCCCGCTCGCGATGCGCGTGCTCCTGGTGGAGCATCCCGACGGCCTGGTGCTCGTGGACACGGGGCTCGGCGACAAGGAGGACCCGAAGTTCCTCGACATCTACGGCGTCGAGAACGTCGGCGACCCGGGTCCCACCCCGCTCGAGGACGCGCTGCGCTCGCTGGGCCACCAGCCCGGCGACGTGCGCTGGGTGATCAATACCCACCTCCACTTCGACCACGCGGGCGGCAATACCCTGCGTGACGGCGACGCCGGCGGCGTCCGGCTCGCGTTCCCCGGCGCCACCTACCTCGTGCAGCGGAAGGAGCTCGAGTTCGCCCGCAACACCAACGAGCGAACCCGGGCGAGCTACCTCCCGCACAACTTCGACCCGGTGGACGCCGCCGGGCGGTGGAAGCTGCTGGAGGGCGACGGCGAAGTTCTCCCCGGCATCGCGGTCCGCCTCACGCCGGGGCACGTTCCCTGGCATCAGTCCATCGTGGTTCGGGACGGCGGTGAGACCCTCTGTTTCCTCGGCGACGTGATGCCCACCAGCCGGCACTTCCCGCTCCCCTGGATCATGGGCTACGACCTCGAGCCGCTCCGGACCCTGGAGAGCAAGCGGGCGCTCCTCGCCGATGCCGCGCGCGAAGAGTGGCTCCTCGCCTTCGAGCACGACCCCGACCTCGGACTGGCGCGGATCGGGCTCGACGGGGGCAAGCCCGCGCTCGTCCCGCTGCCCTGACCCTCCGTTCAGCCTCCGCTCGACTCCCCTCGTCACGGTTGCCGCGCAGTTCGTTGACACCCTCCGCGGGCTCTGTCACATTGCCGGATGGACCCCAACGATGGTGGGAAAGGAAGGAGTCGCTCATGCCGACACGCAGCCTGACCTCCGGCTACGCTCGCCTCGAACGGCCGCTGGTGCGAACCGGCGGTCGCCTGCGCACCGCCTCCTGGGACGCCGCGCTCGACCGGGCCGCGGAGGGTTTCCTGAGGATCCGGGAGCAACACGGTGGCGACGCGCTCGGGATCTTCAGCTGCTCCAAGTCGACCAACGAGATGAACTTCCTTGCGGGGAAGCTCGCGCGCGTCGGCTTCGGCACCAGCAACGTCGACAGCTGCAACCGGACCTGACACGCCCCCAGCGTCGTCGGTCTGGCGACGGTGTTCGGTGCGGGAGGGGGCACCTCCTCGTACCGTGAGATGGAAGAGACGGATGTGATCTTCCTGTGGGGAGCCAACCCTCGGGAGAATCACCCGATCATCTATCATCACGTCCTCAAGGGCGTCCGCCGTGGCGCGCGGCTCTACGTCGTGGACCCGCGGCGCACGACCACCGCCCAGTGGGCCGACGTGTGGCTCGGCCTGAACGTGGGCAGCGACATCGCACTCTCGAACGCGATGGCGCGTGAGATCATTCACGAGGGGCTGGCCCACGACGCCTTCATCGCCAACGCCACCCGCGACTACGACGGCTACCGCGCCTCGGTGGAGCCCTGGACCCTCGAGCGCGCGGAGCTGGTCACCGGCGTGCCCGCCGGGGTGATCCGCGAGGCGGCCCTCACCTACGCGCGTGCTGATCGCGCCATGATCTGCTGGACGCTGGGCATCACCGAGCACCACAATGCCGTGGACAACGTGCACGCCCTGATCAACCTGGCCCTGCTCACCGGCCACGTCGGGCGATACGGCTCCGGACTCAACCCGCTGCGGGGGCAGAACAACGTCCAGGGCGGCGGTGACATGGGGGCGATTCCCAACCGCTTCGTCGGGTTCCTGGCGCCGCTCCACCCCGACGTCAAGTCCCGGTTCGAGGCCGCCTGGAAGGCGAAGCTGCCCGACAAGCTGGGCTGGAACATGACCGACATGTTCAACGCGATGGAGCGCGGCGAGCTGCACGGCCTGTTCGTGATCGGCGAGAACCCGGCGCAGTCCGAGGCGGATCAGCACCGGACCGTGGGCCTGCTCGAGGGGCTGGAGCACCTGGTGGTCCAGGACATCTTCCTCACCCGGACGGCCCAGCTGGCCCACGTAGTCCTGCCCGCGGTGGCCAGCTGGTGCGAGGCGGAAGGCACTGTCACCAACAGCGAGCGGCGGGTGCAGCGGGTGCGGAAGGCGCTCGATCCCCCGGGCGACGCCCGCGATGAGCTCTGGATCCTGGCCCAGATCGCCACGCGGCTTGGGCACGACTGGGGTGAGCCGACGGCCGAGGAGGTGTGGGACGAAGTCCGGACCCTGGCGCCCCATATGTTCGGAGGGATGAGCTACCCGCGCCTCGATGCGCTGGCCGGCATCCAGTGGCCCTGCCCCGACGAATCGCACCCGGGGTCCACCCTTCTGCACGAGCGGTTGTGGGCGGAGCCGCGGATCGGGCCGGCCGCGCCCTTCTCCGTGGTCGTGTATGAGCCACCGGTCGAGATGCCGGATGCGGAGTATCCCTTCCAGCTCACGACCGGCCGCAGGCTCGACTCGTACAACACCGGCGTGCAGACCGTGGGCTATGCCTCGCCTCTCAGGCGGCGCGAGGCGCTGGACCTGGCGCCCGAGGACGCCGCTAGGCTTGGGCTCGCCGAGGGGGACATGGTCCGGATTGCCTCACGGCGCGGTTCGGTGGTCGCTCCGGTGCACCTGGAGCCGAACCTGCGGCCCGGACTCG
>JBOHSQ010000058.1:0-2321 GCA_050733295.1 Gemmatimonadales bacterium | reverse complement strand
GAAGCGGGCGTCGGGGCCTCGGTGAACGGGGGGTCAGCGGGCATGGTTGCGCGGAAGCGGGCGTCGGGGCCTCGGTGAACGGGGGGATTGGGGTGATATGTTTTGCAGTACACAGGGAGGGATGATGCGGGAGATTGGCGTGGGAGCGGGATTCGCGGCGTTGCTGGTCCTGGGGTGTGCGAAGGGGGAGCGCGTCGGCAGCGCGAGCGGGCCCGCAGTGCGGGACAGCGCGGGGGTGGCGATCGTCGAGAACCGGGCGCCGGCGTGGAAGGCGGGTGAGGGGTTCACGGTGGGAGCGACGCCATCGCTGGACGCGGGCGGGGGCGACAACCCCGACGCGTCGCTCGCGCTGCCCGGGGCCGCGATCCGGCTGGCCGACGGCGGGATCGTGGTGCTCGACGCGGGTGCCTCAAAGATCAAGCGTTACGGGAAGGACGGCGCGTACGCGGGCGACCTGGGGCGGCAGGGGAGCGGACCGGGCGAGTTCCAGGCACCCATCTGGATCTCGCGGTGGCCCGGCGACAGCTTCGCGGTCTACGACATCCTGAGCCGCCGATTCCAAGTGTTCGCGCCGGATGGGAAGTACGTCCGCGCGGAGACGGCGGACTTCAGCATCGGCCCCGGGCAGCCACTGCCGCCCCAGCCGCAGGGCGTGTTCAGCGACGGCACCATCCTCGCCCGGCAGGCGACCCAGCCAGAGTTCCCGTTCGACGGGCCCGAGGGATCGATCAGGGAGGACAGCGCCCGCATCATCCGCCTCACGCTGGCCGGCCAGGAGCGGGACACGTTCGCGATCGTGCCCTCGGGACAGGCGACCGGGGTACGGCTCAGCTTCGGGCCGCAGGCGATGATGGTGCCGATGAACGTGCTGCTCTCGCCGCAGCTCACGGTCGCCGTGCACAACGACACCACGTGGATGGGCACGGGCCGGCGGTGGGAGATCGCGAGCTACGCGCCCGACGGGCGCCTGATCCGGCTGATTCGCCTCGACCGTCCGCTGCAGGACGTCACGCCCGCGCTGCGCGACTCGGCGCGCGAGGCGGCGACGGGTGCTCTCTCGGCGTTCCGCGGAATGCCGCCGGGGATGGACTCGGTCCTCATCAGGGCGGTCCGGAATGGTCCGGTGCCGGAAAAACTCCCGGCACACGGGCGGCTGCTGGTGGACGACTCGGGGTGGATCTGGGTGGAGGAGCGCCCGACAGTGATCTCAGGCGGGCCGTCGGCGGGCGGTGGCACCTGGCTGGTGTTCTCGCCCGAGGGTGCATACCAGGGTGACGTGAGGATGCCCGATTCGTTCGCGCCGCTCCGGATCGGCACCGACTGGGTGCTCGGGATCTGGGAGGACGAGGACGAGGGCAGGCACGTGAGGATGCACCCGATCGAGCGGTGATCGCCTTTCGCGATCAGGGTGGAGTAACGACCACCGGGATCGGGGCGACGGTGGGGGCGTCAGGAGACGTGACCGACCCCGCGAGCATGTAGGTGCCGGGCCTGGAGGGGAGGGGAATGCGCTCCTCCCAGGCGATCTGGTCGCCCGGGGGCACCGTCTCCTGGCCCAGAGCCTGGATGAAGCCCTTGTCGCTCGACCAGCTCCAGAGGGTGTCGTTGTCGGTGCCCAGGAGCGAGAAGTCGTAGCGCTGGCCGGAGGTGAAGTTGAGCACGGCGGGCTCACCGCCAGTGTTCCGGAGCGTGAGGACGGCCACCGCCGAGTCGCCTGCGGCCCAGGACGGCTGCGCGGTGGTGAGAGTCAGCTCGAGGGCCGGGGGAGCTGCAGCCTGGCCGGCTTCGGGCGGCTGGTCGCGGGTCTCGTCGGCGCCGCCGCAGGCGAGCAGGAGCGAGGCGAGGGCGGCCGGCCGGAAGCTCAAGCGGAAGATCGGAGCGGGCATCGGGGAAACTCCTCCGGGTGATGCACTTCATGAAACGGCATCGGCCGCGTCCCGGCAAGCGGGGCGCGGCCGATGGGCGCTCAGGCGGCTGGGCTAGAAGGTGATCGAGGCCGAGTTCGAGCAGGTGGAGGTGCCGGCGTTGCACACCTGATAGGTGAAGGTGCCCGTGGTGCCCTTGCCCAGGTTGTCGGTGTGCTGGCCGTCGTTCGCCGTGGTCACCAGCGTGGCCCCGTTCCGACGGATGGTCACCGAGGTAGCGCTCGAGCCGGCCCAGGTGAGGCCGGCGCGGGTGTTCCTGCCCCTGGAGGCGTTGGTTACGGCCAAGGTGATCACGTCGCCACCGCCGCCCGAGGAGACCGTCACCGGCTTGGTTTCGCTGTCGGGGGCGTTGTCGTCGTCGGTGACAGTGAGGGTCACGTTGAACGTCCCGCCCGC
>JBOHSQ010000057.1:0-14040 GCA_050733295.1 Gemmatimonadales bacterium | reverse complement strand
GCCCGTTCACCGTTCACCGTTCACCGTTCACCGAGGCCCAGGACCCCGCCGCCGACCCCGATGGTCGCCGACCCCCCTCTCACGTCTCACGCCTCACCGGAAGTAAACCAACCCACCGGAGCTCGTCCCCACCACCAGCTCCAGCTTCCCATTCCCGTCCAGGTCTCCCGCCGCGGGTGCGGCGGAGGGCAGCGCGCTGAGCGTGAAGCTGGAGTCGGGCTCGAACTTCGGTTCGCGCGGCGAGCCGCGATTGCGGAGCAGGTTCACCTTGCCGCTTTCGTCACCCACCAGCAGGTCCAGGTCGCCGTCGCGATCGAGGTCGACCAGCACCGGCGTGCTCCGCCGTCCCGCGTCGAACCCGAGCCAGTCCTCGACCGGCGCGGCGAACCGTGGGGCCGTCCGGCTGCCGTCGTTCTGGAAGTAGTTGAGCGAGCCCGACGCCTCCCCCACCACGAGGTCCACGTCGCCGTCTCCGTCGAGGTCGCCCAGCGCGGGAGCGGTATTGCTCCCACGCGGCAGCCGCGCGGCGGCGGAATCCACCAGCTCGAAGGTGGGTCGCCCGCCCCTGGGGCCGGTGCGGCGATGCCAGGCCACCATGTCGCGCCACCCGCCGGTCACCGCATCCACCCGCCCGTCGCCGTCCAGGTCGCCGAAGGCGGGGGCCACGTGGTATCCCCGGCCCAGGTCCAGCGCTCCCCGGTGCCGGAAGTCCGGGGCCCGATGCGAGCCCGCGTTCTCGAACCATTGGGCCGTCGAGGTGGCGAGGTCGGCGGGGTCGATCTTGTTCCCCACCACCAGGTCGAGGTCGCCGTCACCGTCGAGATCGGCCAGGGTGGGCATGCTCTCGCTGCCGACGTCCACCATGCGGAGCAGGCGCCGGTTGCGCAGCTCGAACGTGCCCGGCGAGGTGCGCTCCAGGAAGAACAGGTTCTCGATGCTGGTGCGGTTGGGTACGTAGGCGCCGCCGATCACGCCCACCACCAGGTCCCGGTCTCCGTCGCCGTCGAGGTCGCCGAACGTCGGGGCGTTGTAGCCGCTGGTCGAGAGCGGCGCGTTGAGCGGGAACGGCCGGGGCGGGTTGCGGAAGTTGGGGGCGCCGCAGTCGCCGGTGTTCTCGATCAGCAGGAGGCCGGGCTCGAAGAAGTCGCCCCAGAGGAGGTCGTGGTCGCCGTCGCCGTCCACGTCCTCGAACGCGAGGGTGTTGGCGCCGTGCCGCATCGAGGGCGTGATCTGCGCGATGATCTCGATGTCCTCGAACCGCACCGCCACCTGGGCGAACAGCGGCGCGCCGCGCTCGTCGGAGCCCTCCTGCTCGTAGCGGTCCACCGTGCCGGTGAGCTGGCCCAGGAAGAGGTCGGGCTGCCGGTCGCAGTCGAGGTCAACCACGTTGGGGATGTTCTGCCGCTCGGAGAAGATCGGCTGGCCGTCCACCGCGCGCAGCGTGTCGGCGGCGACGGTGTAGCTCGGAGCGCCGCCGGAGGATCCGGTATTCCGCCAGTAGCGGATGCGGCTGTACTTCGCCTCGCCCAGGAGGTCGGGCCGCCCGTCGGCATCGAGGTCGGTGAAGCGGAACCATTCCCCGTGCTCGAGCCCGGCGAATCGGTCGCTGCGCCACTCGAACCTCGGGGAGCGCGCCGTGCCGATGTTCTCGAACAGGGTGAGCTGGTCGGTGCGCTCTTGCAGGAAGAGGTCGAGGTCGCCGTCGCCGTCGATGTCGACCAGCTGCGGCCGAGGCACGTCGAGCCCGCCGAAGAATGGGTGGTCGAGCGTCTTGCCGGCGCTGTCCTGGACCGGGAAGGGCGCGATGTCGCGGGTCCAGCCGCCGGCCTGCGCGGCCAGCGGCGCCGCGGTCGCAGCCGAGGCAATGAGGAGTGCCGCGGCGGCGCGAAGCGCGGAACTGCGGTGCTTCAGCGGAGCCCCGCCGCGCCGACCCCGGTGGGCGAGGGCCCGACCTCGATGGTCTTGGTCACCTGTCGCGTGGCGAGGTCGATCACCGCCACCCAGCCGTTCGCGCCGGCGCCGCCGGTGCCGTGCTCGGCGTGCTGCGCCGGCGGCGGACCCTCGTTCCGGTTCGCCACGAAGAGCATCCGCCCGTCGGGGCTGATCGCCAGCCCGTCCGGCTGCGCCAGACGGCCGCTGATCAGTGCGTCCACCTTCATCTCACCGAGGTTCACCTCCGCCACCTGGCTGGCGCCCAGCAGGGTGAGATAGACGGTGCGACCATCTCTGGAGAACACCGGATCCCACGGCCGCGCGCCGGCGGGCAGCGGCACCGTGCCGGCGAGCGACGGTCTGGCGGCATCGCCCAGGTCGTAGACCAGGAGTTGGCTGGAAAGCTCACCGCCCACCACCATCCGCCGGCCGTCGGGCGAGATGGTGAACTGCACCAGGGTCTGCGTCGGACCCGGGACGTCCACCAGCTCGGCGCGGTCGGACCCGGTGTCGAGCACCGCGAAGCGGTTCTCCGCCAGGCTCGCCGTGTAGACGTGCTTGCCGTCCTTCGCCAGCGCGAGGGCGTGGGGGCGCTTGATGAAGACGTCGGTCTCGTCGAGCAGGGTGAAGTCCGACCGGCGGATGACGCCCAGCGACGGCGGCGGGTTCACCGCCGTCATCGAGCGCCCGACGTAGAGCCGGTCGCCCGCCGCATCGAGCGCGAGGAGCCCCGGCGTCTCGAGCGGCACCTGCCCCAGCATCCGGTTGGCCCGGTCGAACTTGAGGACCCGACCCGCCCCGATCAGCGACACGTACCAGAAGGACCCGTCGGGCTCGACCACCACATGGTGCGGCTTCGCGTTCGCCGCGAAGCCGAGCGCCTTGAGGTCGAGGGTCGTATCGACCGCCATCCGGCCCTCGTCGATCACCGCGATCGACGCGCCGGTCTGGTTCACCACGTAGAGCTTGACCGCGGCCGGGCCCGGCTGCGCCGGCGCGGGCTCTACAACCACCGAGCAGCCGGCCAGCCCCACTGCCGCCGCCAGCGCGAGCGGAGCCATCCGACGCCGGCCCGTCGTCGCCCGTCTCCGCCTGTCCTGCCCGTCCTGCCCGTCCTGCCCGTCTTGTCCGTCCTGCCTCATGGCACCGGCGCCTCCCTCTTCTTCAGCAGGAACAGCCCCTCCCGCCCGCTCGGCACCACCAGGGTGCCGCTCCTGAAGAAGGGGTAGTTGCTCCAGGTGCCGGCGAAGCCCGGCTCGTTCTTCCCTGTCGGCACCGTGTCGAAGTACCCGATCTCCTTCGGGTTCCGCACGTCCGAGATGTCCACCACCCGGAGTCCGGCCACGTAGTTCGACTGGTACATCGTGCTGCCGGTGATGTAGAGGTTGTGGTCCGTGGCCCGCGTGGTGCCGAGCCACTCCTTGAGCAGCACCGGGTCGTCCAGGTCGTTCAGGTCCCAGATCAGCGTCCGGGTGGACGTCACGCTTCCCGACATCTCGTCCAGCTCGTCGTCCATGAACCAGTAGCGCTGGTCCTCGGTGAACCAGCCCTGGTGCGCGTAACCCACGTTGGGGTAGGTCGCGCGCGAGAGCGCCTTCGGGTTGGCCTTGTCGGTGACGTCCGCGATGCTGATCGCGGTCTCGTTCGCGTTGACGCAGATCTCCCGCCCGCGGTAGTCGGCGTCGGGCCCGCGGTAGGTGACGCACTGCGCGTCGTGGGTGTACCCGGTGCCCGCGCGTCCCGTCTGCGGGTCGTTGAAGCACCCGGCGAACTTCGGGTTCTTCGGCTCCCGGATGTCGATCATGTGGAGGCCGCCGCCGCAGGTCTCCCCGCCGGCGTTGCTGCCGGTGGCGAACGCGAAGCCGGTCTCCTCGTTGATCACGATGTTGTGCACGCTGTGCACGCCGGTGTAGCGCGCGTCGGGCGCGAAGGTTCGGGGCTGTCCCCGCACCGACCGGAGCCGGGTGAGGTCGAACACCTGCATCCCGTGGCTGCCGGCGCCGTCCGACACCACGAACGCGTAGTTCTTGTAGGTCTTGATCTCCCGCCAGGAACTCCCGGGCGAGCCCTCGGTCTTGGGCAGGTTGCCGAGCACCACCGGGCGCCCGGGGTTGCTCACGTCCACGAAGGTGGTCCCGTCGGACCGGCCCACCAGCGCGTATTCCTTTCCGGTGCTCGGGTCGGTCCACCCCCACACGCCGCTCAGTTCCACCCCGCGGGCGCCCATGAGCTGCTTGAGCGGAGTGAAGCTGAGCACGTCCACGTCGGCGCACGCGAACGGCCCGACCTTCCCGCCCTGGCAGCGCCGCTCGCTCCCGCTCATCGCGTCGTACGCGAGTTCGTCGCCCACCAGGCGGCCCGCGTCGCGCCACGCGCCGGATTGGTCGCGCTGCAGCACGAGGGCGGCGCCCAGTCCGTAGTCCGCGCCCGGCCGGCCCACGATGGCGCGCCCGCCCGCGAGCGCAATGCTCCCCCTGCCTCCGCCACCCTGGCCCCCTTCCTCCACACCGAGCTTGCCCGCACTCAGCCACTCGCCCGACTTGGCGTCGCGGGTGACCGTGTACACCCGGCCCTGGAACTGCTCGGCCGTGGGGGCGAACACCAGCGCGCTGCGCTCGTCGAACGCGACCGCGGCCCCGAACTGGCCCCGGCCGCCGTCGAAGGGGAGCAACTGCGTCTTGTCGCGCCACTGCCCCGAGGCGCTGTCGAGCTCGAGGATCGCCACCGCGCCGGCGAAGGTGTTGGTGCGGGGCGCACCGACCATCGCCGTCCGGCCCTTCACCGCTAGCGCGGAGCCGAAGCCGCTGCTGCGCACCGCGAGGCGGCTGGAGAGCCGGCCTGCAGGCGTCGCCGAACCAGTGGCCGGGTCGAGGCGAAAGGCGAACGCCGCCCCGGTGAATTCGGCGAGCTGGGGCGCGCCCACCAGCAGCGTGGTACCGTCGAGCGCCACCACGCGGCCGAACTGGCCCTTGGCCGCGCTGTCAGGCGTGATGCTGGCCGCCTGCGTCCAGCGGCCGCCGGCGTCGCGGCGGAAGACGTGCACGACGCCCGCCCCTTCGCCCCGTCCGGGCGCGCCCACCACCGCCGTGTTTCCCGAGAGCGCCACTGACGCGCCCGACTGGTCGCCACCGGCCCGGTCACTCACGTCCAGCCGCGCCGCCTGCACCCATGATCCGCCGCGGCGCTCGAACAGGTAGGCGGCCCCGCGCCCCGAGTCCGCGGCGGGCGCGCCGACGAGCAGCCGGTCGCCGTCCACGGACATGGCGGCTCCGAAGCGGTCGCCCTCCTGCCCCCCGGTCGGCGCGAGCCGGCCTCGCTCGGTCCACTTCCCCTCTCCCTCCCGGGCGAAGACGTACACCCGGCCCGGCGTGCCTTCGGCCTGCGGCTCGCCCACCAGGATCGTGTTCGCGTCGCCCACGACGGAAGACCCGAACCCCTGCGCGGCGGCCGGGGCCGTGATCGTGCAGAGTGACAGGAGGGCGAGGCGAATGGAGAATCGTGCAGGCATCGGGTTCCTCGGTGCTGGTTGGGACCGGCTGGCGCCGGTGCCCGGAAGGATCGAAAGCGGGCCCGCGCTCTGTACGGGTCCCGGGTGTCTCAGGTTGCATTCTGGCCGCCCGGGAGGATGAATCTGCGGGTCCCGCACAGCAAGCCCCGCTTCACCCGGCCATACGCCGCTGCCTATATTGGCCAGTCCCGCGACCCGCGCCCCCCGGTGCCCTGTCCGATGGCCGATTCCGCCGCCCCGGCTCCCGATACCGTCACTCAGCTGCTGGATCGCCTCCGTGCCGGCGAGCCGGACGCGCTCGACCGGCTCCTGCCGCTGGTGTACCGGGAGCTTCGCGCCGCGGCCCAGCGCGCGCTGGGCCGGGAGCGGGTCGGCCACACCCTGCAGCCCACCGACCTGGTCCACGAGGCCTGGCTCAAGCTTGCGGGCGGGGTCAAGGTCGAATGGCAGGGCAAGGCGCACTTCCTCGCCGTGGCCGCCCGCGCCATGCGCCAGGTCCTGGTCGACCATGCGCGCCGTCGTCAGGCCGACAAGCGAGGCGGTGACGTGATCCACGTGTCGCTGAGCCACGCCGGCACCGGCGACGCCCTCCCTCCCGAGGATCTCCTCATGCTCGACGACGCCCTCACCCGGCTCGGTGAGCGCGATCAACGCCTGCGCGAAGTGGTGGAGTACCGCTTCTTCGGGGGCCTCACCGAGCGCGAAGTGGCCGAGGTGCTGGGAGTCACCGAGCGGACCGTCCAGCGCGACTGGGTGCGCGCGCGGGCGTGGCTCCACCAGGAGATCTACCCGGAAGGCGGCCCCGCCTGACTCGTCGCGGTCCGCCATGACGACCGACCCTCGCTGGGAGCGGCTCTCCGCCCTGTTCGACGGCGCCCTCGCGCGTCCCGAGGCCGAGCGGGAGGACTGGCTCGCCCATCACTGCCCAGAAGACGAGTCCCTCCGCGCCGAGGTACGCCGGATGCTGGACGCGCACGTCCGGAGCGGCGGCATTCTGGACGTTGCGCCTCCTGTGCCGCCCGACGCCGACCCCGACGAGTTCCGCCGCCAGGTCGAGGCGGCGCTCGGCGGACGCTACGCCATCGAGAGCGAGCTCGGGCGGGGCGGCAGCGCCACCGTGTTCCTGGCCCACGAGGGGAAGCACGGCCGGCGCGTGGTGCTCAAGGTCCTCGACCCGGTCCTGGCGCGGATCTACGGCGCCGAGCGCTTCGCCCGGGAGGTCCGGATCGCGGCCCGGCTCGCCCACCCGCACATCGTCGGGCTGATCGACTCCGGCGTCGAGCGCGACCTCTACTACTACGTGATGCCCTGGGTCGAGGGGGAGACGCTGCGGCGCCTGCTCCGTAGCGGCCGGCGGATCTCCGTCGATGCCACGCTCGGCCTGCTGCGCGACATTGCCGACGCGCTCGCCTTCGCCCACCGCGCCGGGGTGGTCCACCGCGACCTCAAGCCCGAGAACGTGCTCTTCGCGGGGGACCACGCCTACCTCCTCGACTTCGGCGTCGCGAAGCTCATCTCGCCGCACCTGGCGGACGGCCCCGTCACCTCGCAGGGCACCGCGGTCGGGACCCTGGCCTACATGTCGCCGGAGCAGCTTCGCGGCCAGCGGGACGTCGACCACCGCGCCGACGTCTACTCGTGGGGCCTCGTCGCCTGGGAGATGCTCACCAGCGAGCTGCCACTCCCCGGCGGGTCGTCCACGCGCGAGCTCGCTTCCAGCCTGGCCCTCCTCCGCCCCGACGCGCCGCCTGCGCTGGTGGACCTGATCGCGCACTGCCTCCATTCCGCGGCCTCGGCGCGGCCCGCTTCGGCGGATTTCCTCCTCGAGCGGCTCGCGGCCATTCGCGACGCACAGGTCGTGGCGACGTCGCAAGGAAGTCGCGCCCGAGTCCGGCCACGCCGCGCATTGGTCGCCGCACTCGGTGTTGGAGTCGTCATCGTCGCAGCCCTCGCCGCCGCGCTCCTGCTTCGCCCCCGCACCGAGGCCGGTCCCCTGGCCGAGGGTCCGATCCCCGGGCCCATCGCGGTCGCAGCGCTCGCCAACGAGACCGGCGACCCGTCCCTCGACACCTGGGGGCGCATGGCCGGCGACTGGCTCACCCAGGGACTCCAGAGCACCGGCCTCCTGCCGGTGATCTCCTGGGCGGCCTCGCTCCAGGCATCCGAGCGCGCCGACGCGGAGCGCCGCTCCGGCAAGCCGGTCAATTCGGCCGAGGTGCTCAGCTCGGAGACCGGCGCCGCTACCGTCGTGACCGGCGCCTACTACGTGGTCGGCGATTCGATGCAGTTCCAGGTCGAGGTCACCGACGCCCGGCAGCGCCGGGTGCTCGCCACCCTCCCGGCGGTCATCGTGGCCCGAGATTCCGCCGCCTCGGCTATCCGCACGCTGCGCGAGCGCCTTATGGGCTCGATCGCGCTGCTCTTCGACGAGCGCATCGCGCCCGCAGGACCGGGTGCAGCCACGGTGCCGCCCACTTACGAGGCGTATCAGGTCTTCGACCGCGGACTCCGGCGGTTCAACGCGCAGGATTACCGTGGCGCGCTGCCCGAGTTTCTCACGGCCAGCCGGCTCGACTCCGCCTTCGTGAAGCCGCTCCTCTTCGCGGCCACCGCGGCGTGGAACATCGGGGCGGACACGACCGTCGACTCCCTCCTTCGCGTGCTGGAGCGGTTCGAGGGCGCGCTCCACGAGTCCGAGCGGTGGTACACCGAGGCGATGCGCCACGAGTTCGAGGGCGACGGCGCGGCGGCCCGCGAGGCACTGCGGCGCTCCGCCGAGCTGTCGCCGACCGGGCGCGAGTGGTACACCTTCGCCCGCGTGGCCCAGGCCACCGACCAGCCCCAGGAGGCACTCGACGCGCTGCTGCGGGTGAACCCGGACCGCGGCTCGTTGCGCGGCTGGTCCTCCTACTGGACCCAGCTCGCGCATGCCTACCACACTCTCGGGCGTCACGAGGAGGAACTCACCGCCGCGCGAGGCCTGCGCCGCCGCTTCCCCGATCGCCGGGTGGGGCTCGTGCTCGAGGCTCGCGCGCTGGCGGCGCTGGGGCGCGTGCAGGAAATCGATTCGGTGATCGCGAGGGACCAGGGCCTGCCGCCGGCCACGTACTGGTCCCAGGGCGGTGCGATGGTCGTGGCGGGCGAAGAGCTGTGGGTGCACGGCCATGCCGAGGCCGGCCGGATGGTGCTCGAGCGCGCGGTCGCCTGGCTCGAGGCCCAGCGGAAGACTCACCCCGACTACGACGGCCACCGCTACTGGCTTGCGGATGCGCTGTACAACCTGGAGCGGTGGGAGGAGTCGCGCCGGCTCTACGAAGGACTTGCTGCCGAATTCCCCAAGGAAATGCTGTACCGGGGGTTCGCCGCCCTCGCGGCCACCCACCTCGGCGAGCGCGATGCCGACCGGCTGCTCGGAGTGCCTGCGCCGCGCCAGCAGGGTGACGTGCTCCACTATCGCGCCCTGATCGCAGCCGCCACCGGCGATGCGTCCCGCGCGGTGGCCCTCTTCGGCGACGCCATGCGCCACGGCGTCGACGGGCTCCCCTGGGCCCATGCCACTGCCCGCGTCGACCTGCGGCGCCTCGCTGGGGTCCGCGGTTCGCTGCCGCTCTCGCTCAGGGCTGGGGCTGGGGCTGGGGCTGGGGCTGGGGCTGGATCCGGGACTTAGTTGGGATCGCGCCGCGGCCGGGAGAGGCGCCGTTGCGCTAGCACGCGGTGATGCCAAAGCTCGCGACTTCCTCGACCACCCAGGCGCCGTGGCGCACCCGGCTCAGCAGCAGCCGGGTGGTGCGCACGCTGTACTTCCGGTCGGCCTGGAGCAGCAGGTCGGGCCACCCGTCGCGGTTGAGGTCGCCGAGCCAGAGCAGGTCCCAGTGGCCCTCGTCCTCCGCGTCGGCCTCGAAGACCGTCCCGCTGCGGCCGCCCCACGAGTAGCGGAGCCGGAAGCCCTCGCCCGCGCGCTCCTCACTGACCACGAACGGCTTCCCGTCGAACTCGCCGCTCCGCGGTTCGCGCCAGCCGCCAGCGGGCTCGATCGTCCCGGTGGGCACCGACCCGGCCCGGAGTCCCGCCACCCGCCTGAACAGCGCCACTGGTTCCGCACCCGCGGTCTTCACGGTCCGCGCCGCGCCCGGCGCGCCCGTGCACTCCTCCAGGGCGGATCCGATCGTGACCGTCACCGGGGCCAGGTTCGACCCCCGCACATCGACCAGCGCGAGCCACCGCCCCGACGCGTTGAGGGGCAGGGCGGACGCCTCGAACGGCCCACCCGCCAGCATCAGCTCCTGGCCCGGCGCCGGGGTGGCGCCGAACGCGAGGACTGACAGCAGGCCGAAGGCCCGGACGAGGGTGGCGGTCATTGTGCTCTCCATCCCACCCCTGCGGAGAATGCCGCCGGTTCCGGACAGGTCGCCTCTCCCGCCTCCATCCCCCGCGTCGCCAACTCGAGTTCGACCAGGTAGTTGCGCCAGACCCGGCCGGTGGCCCGCGACAGCCCGATCTCGCAGGTGCGGTTGCTGCTCACCTGGGCGCTGGCCGCCTGCTCCGCCAGCCACGCCGCTTCGTGCACCAGGGCGGCCGCGGTGAGCTCGGGATGGAGGAAGCCGCGGTCGCCGGCGAACCCGCAGCACGCGGGCACCTGCGGGCGAACCACTTCCTCCGCCATGGCCCGCGCGATCCCGTCGAGCGCGGGGACGAGCCCCAGCTCCCAGGCCGCGCAGGGCGGATGCACCGCCACCCGGGTGAGCTTCCGGTCCACCCGCAGCCGGGAGAGCAGGGTGTCATGGGTCCAGCGCACCGAATCGAGGATGGTGAACCGGTCGAAGCGCTCTCGGTTCTCCGTCGAGAGCGCGGCCCGGCCGGTGAGCAGTCCCTGGCTGCACGAGGCTCCCTCCACCACCACCGGAAGCCGGCCCCTGTCGGACCATTCCCAGAGCCGCGCGATCGTCAGGTCGAGTGCCGCGGCGTGCGCCTCCTCCAACCCCTTCGACGACCACGGCACACCACAGCAGGTGCCTGCGGCATCGGGGACCCGCACTCCGATCCCCGCACGATGCGCGAGCCGGAGCAGCGCCTCCGTCGCCGACAGTTCACCTTCTCCCCCCTGCGGCCCGAAGATCCTGAGCGTGCACGACGGCCAGTAGAGGACCTGCTCCTGCCCGTCCCGCCCGTCTTGTCCGTCCCGCCCGTCCCGGGCTTCCCGTTCCGCCGCCCTCGGCATCCCCCGGGTCCACTCCGGAACCCACTCCGCACTCCCTACCCGCCGGAGCCCCCGCGTGAGCGCGCGGAGCACTACGCCCGCCCCGATCGCCTCGAGCGCGTGCCCGGTCCGGAGCAGGCCCCGCGACCCGCGCTCGACCAGGGCCCATCGCCTCGCCAGTCCCGTCGCGAGCCGGCGGCGCCACGCGGGTTGGGATGCCGCGCGGAGCTCCTTCACCAGGCGGCCCGTGTTGATCCCCATGGGGCACACCGTCTCGCATAGCCCGTCCACGGCACAGGTCTGGATCGCTTCGTATTCCCAGTCCGCCAGCAGCGCCTCGTGGGCTGCACCCATCCCGTGCTCCGCCGCAAGCCGCGCCAGCTCCCGCCGCACCACGATCCGCTGGCGCGGGGTCATGGTGACCTCGCGGCTGGGGCAGACCTTCTCGCAGAACCCGCACTCGATGCAGCGGTCCGCCTCGGCCTCGATGGCGGGGAGCGACTTGAGGTCGTCCAGGTGCGCCCGAGGGTGCGCCGGAAGGATCACGCCGGGATTGAGCAGTCCGTGCGGGTCGCACAGGTGCTTGAGCCGCCGCATCAGGCCGAACGCGTCCGGCCCCCACTCCCGCTCGACGAACGGCGCCACGTTCCGGCCGGTGCCGTGCTCCGCCTTGAGGGCCCCGTCGTAGCGCCCCACGACCAGGTCCGCCACGTCGTCCATCATGCGCTCGTAGCGCCGCACCTCGTCCGCGGTCCGGAACGCCTGGTTGAGGACGAAATGCAGGTTCCCGTCGCGCGCGTGCCCGTAGATGATCGCGTCGTGGTAGCCGTTCGCCGTCAGCACGGTGCGCAGGTCCGTGGCAGCGTCGGCCAGGCGCTCGAAGGGGAAGGTCACGTCCTCGATGATCGCGGTGGTGCCGCTCGGACGCGGCACCGCCACGGCGGGATACAGCCCCTCGCGGACCTGCCAGATGCGCGCCTGCTCCACCGGGTCCCGGGAGAACCGGACCGGGCCCGCCGGATCCAGCCGGAATGCGACCCGCGCGGCTTCCGCCTCGAAGCCATCCAGCTCGTGCGCCGCCTCACCCTGGAATTCGACCAGGAGCGCCGCAGCGTTGGTCGGGAGCACGCTCGCATCGATGGGTATCCCGGGCCGGCTCGACACCGCCAGGATCGACGCCCAGTCCATCAGCTCGAGCGCCCGCGCCCCCGCGTCCCGGAACGGCACGATCGCGGAGCAGGCGGCATGCAGGTCGGGGAACGCGAGCAGGCCGGTGAGCCGGTGCGGCAGCGAGGGCACCGTCCGGAGCACCGCCTCCGCCAGGAAGGCGAGCGTCCCCTCCGAGCCCACCAGGGTGTGGCTCAGGATGTCGAGCGGGCGCTCGTAGTCGAGGAATGCGTTGAGGCCGTAGCCCACCGTGTTCTTCATCCGGTACTTCCACCGCACCCGCTCCGCCAGCAGCGGCTGGGCCAGGAGGTCCCGCCGGATCGCGAGCAGCCCTTTGGCGAGCGCCGGCTCGCGCTCGAGGAATCGCACCTCCGCGTCGGGCGCCGCCGTGTCCACCACCGTCCCCGACGGCAGGAGGAAGGTGAGCGAGTCGAGGGTGCGGTACGCGTTCTGCTCCGTGCCGCAGCACATGCCGCTCGAGTTGTTGGCGATGATCCCGCCCAGTGTGCAGGAGTTGATGCTGGCGGGGTCGGGGCCGATGCGGCGGGCGTAGGGCGCCAGCACCCGGTTCACGTCCCCGCCGATCATCCCCGGCTTCACCCGGACCCGCTCACCCCCATCCAGCACGGCCACGTCCCGCCAGTGGCGCCGCACCTCGACCAGGATCCCGTCGGTCACCGCCTGGCCGCAGAAGCTCGTGCCTCCCGAGCGGAAGGTGAGTGGCACCCCATGCCGCTGGCTCAGGTCGAGGAGGGCCGCGACTTCGTCCACCCCCTTCGCCAGGACCACGACCAGCGGTATCAGCCGGTAGCACGAGGCGTCCGACGCGAAGGCGATCCGGTCGATCGGGCGGGTGAGGAGCCGCCGGCCGTCCGGGATGATCCGGCGGAGGTCGGAGAGGAGTGCGGGCGGGATGGGCCTGGGCGCGGGCATCCTGGGCGGGTGGCGGCCACGGGAGGAGGAGTCGCGATGGGTTGATTCGTCGCAATAATAGCGTCCGGCATGGTGTCAGCCGTAGCGGTCCGGGGTAGGAACCCGGTAGGCTGGGTCGGGTCGGGAGCGTGCGGCTCCCGGCAGGGACCCTCGACTCCGGCCCGCCGCAACAACTTGCCCGGGCTCTGCGTAGCCCATTGATCAGGTGGTCGAACCATCACTGCCGAGAATCGATGACCAACGTGCCGCTCGTTCCCGCTCCTTCCCGTTTCCTCCCGCTCCTTCCCGCCCTCCTTTCCGCGGCCTGCGGCGGCGACGGCGCCTCGGATGCCGCCGCCCGGGGGGCGCCCGAGATCCGGGTCATCCCGGTCGAGGTCGCCCCGGTCGAGGTCGGCAGCGCGGCCCGGGTCGTGACGGTGACGGGAACTGTCGAGCCCATTCGCACGGTGGGTATCAACAGCCAGCTTTCCGGGGCGGTGCTCTCCGTCTCGGCGGAGGAGGGCGACCGGGTCCGCGCCGGGCAGGTACTCGCCCGGCTGGACGACCGCGAGCTCGGGGCCCAGCTCACCAGCGCGGAAATGGGCCTCGAGGTGGCGCGGCGCACCGCGGAGCGCGCCGAGGAACTCAAGCGCCAGCAGTACATCACCGAGGTCGAATACGACCGGGACCAGGCTGCCTGGGCCGCCGCGCGCGCCACCCGCGACCAGCTCCGGGCCCGCGTCGGTTACGCCACCGTCCGGGCCCCGTCCGCGGGAGTCGTGCTCGAGAAGCGGGTCGAGGCGGGCGACGTGGTGGCCCCACAGGCGCGGCTCTTCACCATCGGCGACGTCTCTACCCTGGTGGTGCGGGTGCCGGTCTCCGAACTCGACGTCTCCGCCCTCGACCCCGGCGACAGCGTGGCCGTCGCCCTCGACGCGCTCGGCGGTCGGACCCTCGTGGGCCGCATCCGCCGCGTCTTCCCGGCGGCCGATACGGTCACCCGGCTGGTCCCAGTCGAGGTGTCGCTCACCGGCCAGGCCGCGCGCGAGGCGCGGCCCGGCTTCCTGGCCCGCCTCCGGTTCCGGCTGGAGCCCCGCGGCGGCGTCCTGCTCGTGCCCCAGTCGGCGGTGGCGGAGGGACCCGGCGGTGCGTCGGTCTTCGTCATGCAGGCGGGACGCGTGGCGCGACGCCAGGTCGTGCGCGGTGATTCCTTCGAGGGCAGGGTCGAGATCCGCGAGGGCCTCGCGCCCGGCGACACGGTCGTCACCGCCGGCGGCGCCACCCTGCGCGAGAACGACTCGGTGCGCGTCGTGCTCCCGCCCGG
>JBOHSQ010000056.1:0-5818 GCA_050733295.1 Gemmatimonadales bacterium | reverse complement strand
CCCCTCGCCGCTTCCCTCCCCGGCCACACGGAGGCCGGGGAGCACGGCCTGCGCCGCCGCGGAAACCCAGGCGGGGTCGTCGCCATAGCCGGGACCGAGCACCACACCGCGGAGGGAACGGGCCTTGAACGGAAGCCGGCCGGCCTCCACGACGCTGAACGCGCGGCCCACCCTGACTCCGGCCGGTGGGTTCACTCCCACCAGGTGGACTCCTTCGAGGCCTGCGGTCACGTGAGGCCAGGCCGCCGCCGCTCCACCGACCAGCGCCACGAATCCGCCCGGGCCATCGAGTCCGAGCAGCGCGAGGATCCCGTCCCCCTCGAGCCGTGAAGGCGCCGTTTCGCGCTGCGGCCGCGCCTCACCCAGTTCCGCCCGGCCCTCGCGAACCAGGTACTCCGCCCCGCAGGCCGGACACCCGAGGCGTCCCTCGAGCACGTCCCGGCCTGCCATGGCGTCCGGCAGCAGTACCAGGTACGACTCGGGATGCGGCGCCGGGCAGCGGAGCAGGTCGGTCAGCTCGATGAACACGTCAGCGCAGGTCGACCCAGCTCACCCGCCCGGGCTCCACCACCACCCCGACGGGACGGCCCACCCGCTTGCCATCCTTTTCCGCGTACAGGACGTACTCGCCCACGGGGACATCGGACACCGCGAAGTTCTCGCCGTAGAGCGGGTGCGGATGCGCCTTGTCGCCGTAGGTCTCGGCGAACGCGAACGGCGTCTCGCGCGGGTCCGGCTTCCAGATGCCGTACACCCGGGCCTGCGGTACCGGTGCCTTCGCGCCGTCGAGCACCCGCCCCGCCACGATGCCCGTGCCGGGAAGCGGCTCGATCCACAGCTCCGGGTTCGTGGTGTAGCGGGGGAACCGCTGCAGGGAATCCACCACCGCGGCGACTCCGGCGGCCTCGTCCTCCGGCAGCGGATGGATCTCGAGATGGAGGTGGTCGTTGGTGGCCCGCCCGGTGTTCCCCACCCGGGCGATCTGCTGTCCCCGCGTGACCCTGTCCCCCACCGACACGTCGAGCGCCGAGTTGTGGTAATAGACCGAGTGGATCCGGTGGCGCTTCCCGCCGGCGGTCACGATCGAGTCGTGGCGGATCGCGACCGTGAGTGCCCCGGCTTCGGCTCGCCCGGCGTACACCACTTCGCCGGCGTCGACTGCGAGCACCGGCGTCCCGTCCGGGTTGTTGAACTCGACTCCCTGGTGCTGCTGGAAGTTTCCTCCCATGGTCGAGCCGTAGCGGTAGGTCTGGTCGATTGCGGAGTTGTCACCCGGAGCGATCGGCCGCGCGAACCAGGTCGTCTTCGGGGCCTCGACCTTGCCGCCACCGCTGGCCCGCATCGGGGAAGCGAGGCTCACCGTGGCTCCGGTCAGCTGCCCCCGCCGCACCTGCCACCGGACACTGTTGACCATGGTCTCGAGCTGGCGCGCCCGCGCGGCGGTCCCGTGCGGGAGCGATCGCCACCGTTTGCCGTCGTGCCACACCACGGCGCTGCCCCGGAGGTGAGTGACCACGATTCCCGGGCCTGCCAGTTCCATCGCTCGCACGTACTCGTTCCTGAGGAGCGGAAGTGCCTCGGCCGCCGGGCCTTTCGCGGCCGGCCCGGTGGAATCACCGAATGCAACCCAGGTGGCGCCGGCGTCCGGGGTGAACTGAACGCCGTCTGCCGTGGCGACCCAGGCGGAATCTCCCCTGGCCGCGATCCCGGACGGCGCCACATACTGCCATTCCGGGCCCAGCTCGCGGAAGGTCCAGTTGCGCCACGTCTTTCCGCCATCGGTGGAAAGGCCCCAGCCGTTGCCCACCGTGCCATACCACACCTGGCCCCGTCCCCCGAAGGCGAACGCGTGCACGAAGTCCCAGGAAATGGAGCCCGGCACCGTGTCGGCGACGATGTGTTCCCACGCCGTGCCGCCCTGTCGCAGGACGTAGATGCCCGCGCCGTAGGTGCCGGCCCAGACGGCCCCATCGGGTGCCGCCGCAAGGGCGAGCACACGCGGGCTTCCCGGGATGGGCGGCGGGTCCTGTGCGGAGAGGAGCGAGGGCAGGAGCAGCAAGCCGCTGAGGGCGCGCGCGATGAGCTTCATGGTCCCCCGGGGTGCAGGTGTGAGCCTTCGGCCCTCGACCTGGACCTAGACCGGCCCGAGCCTGAGCCAGTCCACATGAACGTGGGCCGGCAGCGTCGCCAGCCACCGGATTGCTTCGGCCACGTCCGCCGGCCGGAGCATCCGCGCCCGCGGGGTGAACCCCTCGCGCGTGTCGGGCTGGACCGGGTCCCACACCGCCGTGTCGGTCGGACCCGGGGAGACCAGCGTGCAGCGCACGCCGCTACCCCGGTACTCGGCGGCAAGGGTCTCGTGCAGACCCCGGAGCGCGAACTTGCTCGCGGCGTAGGCGGCGTTGCCGGGAAAGGCCACGTGATCGGCGATGCTGCCGACCTGGATCAGGAGCCCCGATCCGCGCTGCCGCATCGCAGGAAGGAAGGCTCGGGCCACGGTGAAGGCGGAGCGGAGGTTGGCCCCGAGCTGGCGCTCGAGTTCCGCATCGGTGGTGTCGGCCAGCGGCTTGAGGAGGAAGGCGCCGGCGTTGTTCACCACCACATCGGGGGGGCCGTGCGCATCGAGCACGGCATGGCACGCGGCGGATGCCGCGGCCGGATCGGAGAGGTCCACGGCGATGTCGCTGCCGAACTCGCCGGGCCCGGTCCGGAGGCTCCGGGCCATCCGCACGACGGACGCACCCTCCGCGGCCAGCGCCTTGGCCGCCGCCTCGCCGATGCCGCGGGAGGCGCCCGTCACGACCGCGACGCGCCCCGCGAGTCGGCTCACGCCCCGTAGCTTCCGGCGTGCGCCAGGCGGAGGAATTCGTCGCGGGTCTTGGGATCGTCGCGGAAGATTCCGCGGAGCGCGCTGGTGACTGTCTTCGAGTTCTGCTTCTCCACCCCGCGCATCATCATGCAGAGGTGCGCCGCCTCGACCACCACCCCCACGCCCCGCGGCCCGAGGACCTCCATGACGGCGTCCGCCACCTGGTCGGTGAGCCGCTCCTGGACCTGGAGCCGCCGGGCGAACATGTCCACGATCCGCGGCAGCTTCGACAGGCCCAGGATCCGCCCGTCCGGCACGTAGGCGACGTGGGCCCGGCCGTAGAACGGGAGCATGTGGTGCTCGCACAGCGAGTAGATCTCGATGTCGCGGACCAGGACCATCGACTCGTGCGCTTCCTCGAATACCCCGTTGCCCACCGCGTGGGCCAAGGTCTCGCGGTAGCCCCGGGTCAGGAACTCGAGCGCGTCCTGCACCCGGGAGGGCGTGCGGCGCAGGCCCTGCCGCTCCGGGTCCTCCCCGATCGCCTCGAGGATCCGCCGCACTTCCGCGGCGATGGGGACGGTGCCCGGCTCAGCCTTCGTAGTCGACATAGTTCCTCGGCGTCTCCCACAGGCGGATGCGCAGCGTCAGGCCCGCGGGAAGGTGGGGCTTCAGCTCGCGCCAGCAGACCATCGCGATGTTCTCCGCCGAGGGAATCAGGTTCCTGAACCAGGGCACGTCCAGGTTGAGGTTGCGGTGGTCGAGCTGGGAGAGGACCCGCGCTTCCACCAGCCGGCGCAACGTGCCCAGGTCGATGACGTAGCCGGTGTCCGGGTGGATCGGTCCTTCCACCGTCACGTCGAGCTCGTAGTTGTGCCCGTGGTAGTTCGGGTTGTTGCAGGGGCCAAAGGTTTCGCGGTTCCAGTCGTCGGGCCGCGCCGGGTTGTGGAGCCGGTGGGCGGCGTTGAAGTGGAGCCGGCGGGTCACGCTGCATTTCGGCATCGGCCATGGACCTCAAAAAAAGGCGCCGACCGGAAGGCGATCGGCGCGAACTGTCGGAGGACGGTGAGAAGTATTATTGAAGCCCGACGCGTAGCTCGGTGCCCTCGCCGTAACGTCTGTCTTCCCCCGAGGGGCGTGACATCGGCCACGGTATGTGGACCCTGTATCGGACCTGTTGGCTCAATAACGTGATCTCCCCACCGCCATCCGGTCAGGCACTAAGTTAGGAACCGGCCCCGGACCCGTCAACAAGGGAACCTCGCGGTGGCGCTCCTGTTCCTGGCCTCGATTGTGCTGGCGCTGTGGGCGGTCGGCGTGTTCATCGTGCCGATCAGCCTGCCGCTCTTCCACCTGCTGCTCGCCATCGGGGCCACGCTGCTCGTCGTCGCGTGGGCCCGGCGCACCTGACCTCACACTTCCCAGTTCGAGAGCACCACGCCGCGTGCGGGGAGCGACTCGGGATGACTCGCGAGCGTCATCCGCAGGTCGGTCCAGTGCACCCGCCAACCCAGTTCGAGCAGCCGCAGGAACGGCTCCGCCCTGGCGGTCTGCACCCGGAGTCCCACGCGGCGGCGCCCAGCATCGACAGCGTGCGAGAGGACGACCGCGACGAGCCGCTCCAGCGACTCGCCATCCTCCGCCACCACCTTGAGCACCCGCGCCTCCTCGCCCGGCCGTCCTTCCGCGAGCGGGGCCGAATGCCAGAGCGCCCACGCAGCCACGCGCCGGCCTCGCCGGACCAGCGAGACATCCCCGAGCCCGTGCGCACGGGTGAGGCGGATCTCGCGGGCGAAGTCGATCCCGGGCGCCATCGCCTCGAGCAGCTCCCCGCATTCGGCGATGAACGCCTCGGGTTTCGGATGCCCATCGAGCCGCTCGCCGCGGGCCGTGCCGCGGCGCGGACTGTCGCGCACCATCGTCACGGTAAGCGCCCCCGGCACGAATCCCAGGCGGCCGTAGAACCCGATGTTCTCGACGGTCCGCGGCATCGTCTCCAGGCCGATCGTCCGCGCGCCCGACTCGAGCAGCCACGTGGTGGCGGCACGCACCACCTCGGTGCCCAGCCCGCGACCCTGCAGGTCGGGGCGCACCGCCAGCGGGCCCATCCATCCCTCGGCGCCGGAGCGGTGCGCCAGGTTGAATGCGGCAACCCGCCCGTGGCGGTCGCGCCAGACCATCGCGCCCTCGCCCGCGTCGGTGATGGCGTAGCGCCAGATTGCGGGATCGAGGTAGGGCACCCGGACGCCCGGCAGGCCGTCGCGGCGGTAGCGGTCGGTGAAGGCCTCGCTGAATGCCTGGTTCAGCGACCGGATGTCCGCCTCGACCGGCCGGACGGGACCGCTCACCTCGGCGTCAGGCCGCCACATCGCGCGCTCCCGCCGACCCGTCGCGAACCCTCGCGGTGCCGGCGCTGCGATCGTACTCGACCAGCAGGGTTCGGTCGAACCCGTCGCGCACCGACTCGACGTGGGTGATGAGGATGACCTGCGGGAACCGGTCGGCCAGCGCGCGGAGCAGGTCGAGCACCGACTGCCGCCGTTCGTCGTCGAGCGACCCGAAGATCTCGTCCAGGATCAGCAGCGACAGCGGCTGTCCCGCGCGCTCGGCGATCATCTGGCTGATGGCCAGGCGCAGGGCCAGGTTCGCCACGTCCTCCTCGCCGCCGGAAATGACCGGCTTGGGCTCGCCGTCCTCGAGCACCAGGGGAACGTAGGTCTCGTCCAGCTCGAGGTCGCCGTAGCGGCCAGCGGTCAGGTCGGAGAGGAACCGGCTGGCGAGCTCGGCCAGCTCCGGACGCAGCGACTGGTTGAGGTCGGTGCGCAGGTCGGCGAGTGCCCGGTCCACCTCCTGGTCCAGCAGCAGTTCACCGCGCACCGCGCTGATCTCGCGCGCGCGCGCATCGCGCTCCGCCTTCCGGCGCTCGGCGTCGCCCAGGGCGCGCTCCGCTGCATCGCGCTCGGCCTGGGCCCGCACGGCGGTCAGCTCCGCCTGGCGTCGCCCCTGCTC
>JBOHSQ010000055.1:0-5204 GCA_050733295.1 Gemmatimonadales bacterium | reverse complement strand
GGGCGGAGCGCCGCGGACGCCAGGGCAGCCGCCGACGCGGCGAGAAAGTCCCGGCGGCCGGTGACCTTGCTCACGGATTCCTGATCCGGACTCGGCGAGAATGTCTGGGCAGTGCCCGAGGTGAGACTCGAACTCACACGGGGGTTTCCCCCCGGCGGATTTTGAGTCCGCTGCGTCTGCCGTTCCGCCACTCGGGCTCGCGGGCGAAAGGTGGCCCGCTCCATCCGACGGCACAAGCGTTTCGCATTCGCCCCAGGAGGATCACATGAAGACGCCGCTCAGCCGGGTGACAATCCTTGCCCTGCTTGCTGGGCTCGCGCTTCCCGCGGCCCTGGCTGCCCAGCAGCCGGAGCAGGGGAAGATGCCCAAGGAAGCGAAGGCCTATCCGCAGATGGATGAGGCCACGAAGAAGAAGTGGGAGACGGCGCATGCCGCCATCCCGCAGGACGAGAAGATCATCAGTGATTACCTGAAGGCCGCCGACCCAACCAAGCTGCCGCCGGGCCTGGCCAAGCGCGAAGCACTTCCGGCGGGAATCGAGAAGCAGCTGCTGGACACGGGCAAGCTGCCGGCTGGCTTCGACCAGCAGATCAAGCCGCTGCCCCCGGAGCTCGACACCAAGCTCGGCGCCATCGACCCGAAGCTGAAGAGAGGGTTCGCCGGCGACCGTGTCGTCGAGTGGGATCCGGCCTCGGGGAACGTCTGGCGGGTACTCCGGATTTCCACCTGACGCCCGCCTAGCGGGCGGTCCAGGCCCGCCATTCCGCCTCTGCTGGACCGATGGTGACGTGGTGTTGCCATCGGACCAGCGGGGTGCGGAGCAGCAGGGGATCGTCCGAGAGCCGCTCGAGCCACGCCTCCTCGCCGTACAGCGCCGCCCGCAGTCCCTGCTCCGCGAAGCGCTTCCCTTCCCGATCCAGCAGCGCCTCGACCCCGAACCGCCGAGCGAACCGCTGCAGCTCCCCCCGGCTCGCAGGGCGGACGGTGAGGTCCACGAAATGGGTCCGCACCCGCCGCTCCGCGAAGCAGCGAAGTGCGGCGCGGGTGGCCGTACACTTCCTGGTGCCGAAGACCTGCACTTCCATGGTGGGGAGTAACATATTCCCTTCACGCCCGCGCCCGCCCGCCCAGGCTTCATCCGAGGCTATCCCGTGACGCTGCTGCAGCGTCGTGCCTTCCACCCGTGGCACGACATCCCGACCGGTCCGGAGCCCCCGGACCTGCTCACGGCGGTGATCGAGATACCTGCCAACGAGCGGAACAAGTACGAGCTGGACAAGGAAATCGGCCTCTTCCGCCTGGACCGCGTGCTGCACAGCGCGGTCCACTATCCGGGCGACTACGGCTTCCTCCCCCGCACCTTCGCGGATGACGACGACCCGCTGGACATCATCTGCGTGATGACGGCCCCGGTGTTCCCCGGATGCCTGGTCCAGGTGCGGCCGGTGGGCCTCTTCCTGCTGGTGGACAAGGGGCACAACGACGAGAAGGTGCTCGCCGTGCCCACCCAGGATCCCTATGCCGAGGGCATTCACGACCTGCACGACCTGCCCAAGCACCTGCTGCGCGAGGTGGAGCACTTCTTCACCGTGTACAAGGCGCTCGAGGGCAGCACCACGGAGAGCAAGGGATTCGGCGACGCGGCGGCTGCGCGAAAGGTCATCCAGGGCGCCATGCAGCGGTACGATGAGCACTACGGAAGCCGTGCGGCCACCTGACCTCGCGCTTCGCGCGCTGGTACTCGCAGCGCTGCTCGCGGGATGCTCCGCGAGCGACGGGGGGGCCCAAGTGTCCCAGGGCGACGCCCCTGCGAGCGCGGATGCGGCGGTGGCCTCGGCGCAGGCCGCGCTCAGGGCCAGGCTGCCGTGGCGCGCCACGAGAATCCTGTCCCGGGTCCTGGCCGATTCCGCCGCGCGCAGCCCGGAGGCCACGCTGCTCGGTGCGGAGGCCGCGGCCGCATGGCAGGGGTGGGACCAGGTCCGGGCCCTGCTCGAACCGGCTCCGTGGCTGGACACCGGCTTCGGAGGCCGGGGTCACGCGCTGCTTGCGATGGCTGCCCTGGAGCGCCGCGCGGACAGCACGGCCCTCGCCCACGCCGAGCGCGCGCTCGCCCTGAGCGATGACTCGACCGACCTGGCGGGCCGACTCGTCCTGCTGGCCCGGGCCCAGGACCGGCTCGACCTCATGGAGCCCGCCGCACGGAGCTACGCGGCGGCCGCCGAGCGTGAGCCCGACGTGGGAGACTGGCTCCTGCTCCGGGCCGCCATCCTCACCCCGGACAGCGCGGCTCGCGCCGGCCTGCTCGCAGGGGTGTCGCTGCCGCTCGCCCGCAGCCGGCTGGCGTGGACCGAGGCGCAGGCGCGGGAGCGGGCCAGCGAATGGCGCGGTGCGCAGCTGGCCTGGGAGGGGGTGGGAGAGCGGCAACGGGCGCTCGCGGCCGAACTGAATGCTGCTGCGACTTCAGCGGACAGCGCCGACATCCGCGCGCGGCTCCTCACACTGGTCCGGGACCGGAGCGGCCGGGCAGACGCAGAGCGCGCGATCGGGGTCATGGACCTGGCGTTCAGCAGCCTCGGGCCCGGCGAGGAGCTGGCGGTATTCAGGAGCACGGTCCGGAGCGGACCGCGTTCGAGGGCCGAGTCGGCATTCAAGCGGGCCGCCGAGGCGGGGCTCGTCGTCGCGAACGATCGCTTTCTCTACGCCGGCCTGCTCGAGCGGCTGGGACGGTACCCGGAAGCGGCCGAGGAATACGCCCGGGTGCGGGCTTCCTCGACCCTGGCGCCCCAGGCGGCCTACCTGCGGGCTCGCGCGCTGCTCCGCGCCGGGCGCCTGGACGCATCGCGCAGCGCACTCCGGGGGGTGCTGCGATCGTGGCGAAAGGACACCGCCTCCGCGATCTCGCTGCTGCTGCTCGCCGACCTCGCCATCGATGAGGGCCGGGATGGCGATGCGCGCACCGCCTACCTACGGGCGGCGAGGGAATTCCCCCGCACCCGGTTCGGCTCCCTGGCCGGGTACCAGGGCGGCATCATCGCCTTCGCCCTCGGCCGCCACGACAGCGCGGCCGCGGAGTTCGACAGCGTCCACGTGCGGTACCCGTCGAGCGACGAGGCGCTGGGCGCCCTGTACTGGAGCGGGCGCTCGCGCGCCGCCCTGGGCGACAGTGCCGGCGCCCAGTCACGCTGGTCCCGGCTGCTCGAGGCCGATCCCGCCACCTACTACGGGCTGCTCGCCGCTCAGCGTCTCGGCGTTCCGAGGTGGTCGCCGCCGGCCGAGGGCTCGATTCCGGAGCCCACCGCCGACCTCGAGGCCGGGCTCCGGCGCGCGGAGCGACTGGAGGCCCTCGGGCTCCTCCCCGAGGCGCAGGCCGAGTATGACGCGCTGCTCGTGGCCGCCGATTCCTCGATCGAACGCCAGCTGGCCACCGCGCATGGCTTCCTCGAGCACCGGAAGCCGTGGCGGTCGATCCAGCTGGGCCAGCGGGCCGTGGGGCGCGGCGCTCCGCGCGATGCGGCGACCCTCCGCCTCCTGTATCCACTGATGCTGCGGGAGGGCATCGTCACGCTGGCGGACGAGCACGAGCTCGACCCGGCACTGGTGGCAGGGCTGATCCGGCAGGAGTCCACCTTCAACCCTTCGGCGACCAGCGTGGCAGGCGCGCGGGGGCTGATGCAGGTGATGCCCGAGGTCGGGGCGCGGACGGCACGGGCACTCAGCTACCCGGTCTGGTCGCCGACGCTGCTCTGGCAGCCGGACGTAAACCTGGAACTGGGCACCCGGCACCTGGCCGAGATGCGCAACCGGCACCAGGACCTGGCCCGCCTGCTCGCGGCGTACAACGCCGGCGGCACGCCGGTGGTGCGATGGGAGTCCCGGCTCGGCTCGGGCGACCCGGAGCTGTATATCGAACGGATTCCGTACCGGGAGACCCGCGATTACGTGCGGGTGGTGCAGCGGAACCGTGTGGTGTATCGCGCCCTCTATCCCGACCTTCGCGGCACGGTCGAGGGGAAGCCCTCAACCCTTCCCTGAGGCGGCCAGGCGCGACTGCAGCAGCGGCTGGATCTTCTTCGGATCGGCCTTTCCCTTGCTGGCCTTCATGACCTGCCCGGTAAAGAACCCGAGCAGCTTCGCTTCCCCACCCCGGAATCGCTCGACCTCGCCCGGATGCGCGGCGAGAACCTCGTCCACCCAGCCGGCAAGCGCGCCTTCGTCGCCGACCTGGAGGAGTCCGATGCGCTCCGCCACTTCGTGCGCCGATCCATCACGATCGACCAGCTCCCCGTAGACCTTGCGGGCAGCCTGACGGCTCACGACATCGCCGGAGACCAGGCCGATCAACTCGGCCAGCCGCGCGGGGCCGACCGGGAAACGTCCGGTCTCGTTCCATGAGCCCAGGGCCTCGCCCATGACCCAGTTGGCCGCCGACTTGGGCTCGGCGCCGGACTCGACCACCGCCTCGAAGTAGTCCCCCGTCTCCCGCTCCCCGGTCAGCACGCCGATATCATACGCCGGCAGGGCATACCGCTCCGCGTACCGCGCGCGGCGTGCCGCCGGCAGCTCGGGCATCGACCCGCGCTGGGCCTCGATCCAGGCCGGCGCGACCTGGAGCGGCGGCAAATCAGGATCGGGGAAGTACCGGTAGTCGTGGCTCTCCTCCTTGGCACGCGCGACCCGGAGCTCGCCCGAAGAGGCGTTGAAGAGCAACGTGACCTGTTCCACCGCCCCACCGGACTCGAGGATGGCCACCTGCCGGGCGTGCTCGGCCTCGAGTGCCCGCTCGACGTAGGCGAAGCTGTTCAGGTTCTTGATCTCGGTCTTGGTGCCGAGCTTCTGCGAGCCGGCCGGCCGCACCGAGAGATTGGCATCGACCCGGAGCGTGCCCTTCTCCATCGAGCAGTCGCTCACCCCGGCATAGACGAGGAGCTGGCGCAGGGCGACGAGGTAGGCGCGGGCCTCCGCCGGGGAGCGCAGGTCGGGCCCGGAGACGATCTCGCAGAGCGGAGTCCCCGCGCGGTTCAGGTCCACCGCCGTGGCGCCGGGGATCCGGTCGTGGAGCGACTTCCCGGCGTCCTCCTCGAGGTGGAGCCGGGTGATCGAGACCTCGATCGGGCCGCGCTCGGGTGACTCGCACCCGACCGCGCCGCCGGTGGCGAGGGGCTGCTCGTACTGCGAGACCTGGTAGCCCTTGGGAAGGTCGGGAT
>JBOHSQ010000054.1:0-7045 GCA_050733295.1 Gemmatimonadales bacterium | reverse complement strand
ATCGAGCACCACTGATAGCTGATAGCTGATAGCTGATAGCTCCCCAGAGGATCACCACATGGCAGCAATCGACGTCATCATGCCCCAGATGGGCGAGTCCATCGCCGAGGGCACCCTCTCCCGCTGGATTAAGAAGGTGGGAGAGCCCGTGAAGCGGGACGAGCCGATCTTCGAGATCTCCACCGACAAGGTGGACGCCGAGATCCCCGCGCCCGCAGCCGGAGTGCTGGCCGAGATCCTGGTCCAGGAAGGTCAGACCGTCGCGGTACAGACCGTGGTCGCCCGGCTGGAGACCGGCGCGGGGGCGGCCCTGACGGGAAGTCCGCAGCCTTCAGCCGTCAGCCCTCAGCCGGCTCCTGCTGCTCCCAAGCCACCAGCTCCGAGCCCTCAGCCGGCACCCGTCAGCCCTCAGCCCGCAGCCGTCAGTCCAACGCCCCCAGCCGTCCAGCCGTCCAGCCGTCCAACCGCCCAGCAACCCAGCACCCAGTCCCCAGCCCCCAGCACTTTCGAGGAACGCCTCCGCACCAAATCCAGCCCGCTGGTGCGCCGGATGGCCGCGGAGCACAATCTCGACATCACCGGGATTCCGGGATCGGGGCTCGCGGGCAGGGTGACCAAGAACGATGTGCTGACCTTCCTGGAAGCCGGTCCGAAGGCGCCGGCCCCCAGCCCCCAACCCCCGGCCCCCAGTCCCGACGGAGTCCGCATCGTCCCCGGGCCGGTGGTGGAGCCGTGGGAGGGCGACCGGGTCGAGCCCTGGTCGCGCATCCGCAAGCTCACCGCCGACCACATGATCATGTCGCGCCGCGTGTCGGCGCACGTGAACACCGTCTTCGAGGTCGACTACACCCGGGTCGGGCAGCTGCGCGCCGGGAAGAAGGCCGAGTACGCCTCGCGCGGCGTCAACCTCACCTTCCTGGCCTTCATCGCGAGCGCAGTGGGGCAGGCGCTGCGGACGCATCCCATCCTGAACGCATCGGTGTCCGGCGATTCCACCATCTTCCGCCGCGACATCAACCTCGGCATCGCCGTGGCGCTCGAGTGGGGCCTGATCGTGCCGGTGGTCCGCCACGCCGACGAGCTCAACCTCCTCGGCCTCGCCCGCGCGATCAACGACCTCGGCGAACGGGCCCGCACCAAGAAGCTGAGCCCGGAGGAGGTGCAGAAGGGCACCTTCACCATCACCAACCCGGGCGTGTTCGGCTCGGTCCTGGGCCTGCCGATCATCAACCAGCCGCAGACCGCCATCCTGTGCGTGGGTTCCATCGGCAAGCAGCCGGCGGTCGTCACCGCGCCCGACGGGACCGACACGATCGGCATCCGCACGCGCGGCTTCCTGAGCCTGTCGTTCGACCATCGCATCGTGGACGGCTCCGATGCCGACCGCTTCATGTCCGAGGTGAAGGCCACGCTCGAGGCCTTCCCCGAGGGGTCGGTCTGACATGCCGCGGGTCCTGAGCATCGCGCGGGTCCGGGTCGCCACCGATTCCGAGGCGGAGTACCTGGGCGTGATCGCCGAGCTCGCCCAGCTCGCCGAGGTGCGCGGCCAGCACATCTGGGTGTTCCGGCACGGCGGTGACCCGCACACCTTCATCGAGTTCAGCGAGAGCCGGGGCGCGGCCGATCACCGGAGCGTGCGGTCGCTCACGCCGCGCGAGGTGGCCCTCGAGGCGCGCCGCTCCTCGCTGCTGGTCGAGAAGCTGCCGGGCGGCGAGGACCTCTGGATCGAGGTGGCCCTCCGCCGCGCCGCCGAACCCCGGCCCGTCTGAGGCCTGGTTTCCGTGTCGACACGCGAGATCGACGTTGACGGCCGGCGCTGGGAAGTCGCACCCGCGGGCCGTGTGACCCAGTACGGGCGCGACGAGTTCCCGCTGGTCTTCACCCACGGCAGTGGCCCCGACCGCGAACGCCGGGTGGCCCGGTACTCGCCCCTTGGCGCGCGCGAGGCCGAGCTGTCGCTCTCCGAGCTCACCGAGGCGCAGCTGGTCGAGCTCTTCCACCGTTCGCAGCCGGCGTGGACCTCGCCGGAGCTGGGATACGGACGCTGACGGGCGCGCTCGCCGACTTGCACCTCCACTCGACCGCCTCCGACGGGACGCTGCCGCCGGAGGCGGTCGTGGCTAGGGCCGCGGAGGTCGGCCTCGCCGCCATCGCCCTCACCGACCATGACACCCTGGCTGGCCTCGCGGTCGCCATCGCGGCCGGAGAGCGGAGCGGCATCCGGGTCGTGGGAGGGTGCGAGTTCTCCGTGGCCGCACCGTGGGGAGAGATGCACCTGCTGGGCTACTTCCTCCCCCCGGGCGATGCGCGGCTGGAGGCACTCCTGCTCCGGCAGCGCGAGGACCGCGCCCGGCGGGCGCGAGCGATGGTGGAGCGGCTCCGCCATCATGACGTGCCGCTGAGCGACGAGGCGGTGCTGCGCCACGCCGCCGGCGGCTCCATCGGGCGACCCCACGTGGCGCGCGCGCTGGTGGAGACCGGCGTGGTCGGCACCGTGGACGAGGCCTTCGAGCGCTGGCTCCGCCGGGGTCGCCCGGCCTACATCCCGAAGGTCCTGCCGACGCTGGACGAGGTGGCCGGTGAGGTGCACGCGGTGGGCGGCATCGTCTCCGCGGCCCACCTGAGGGAGCGCGGAACACGCATGGCCCTCGAGCGGTTCATCGAGCAGGGCCTCGACGCGCTGGAAGTCCGGCATCCGGCGCATCCGCCCGAGCTCGAGGCCCGGCTGCTCGGCACCGCCCGCGCGCTCGGCCTGGCGCCGAGCGGCGGCAGTGACTGGCACGGTGAGATTGCGGCGGGCACCCACGGTGCCCTCGGCAGCGCCGCCGTGCCGCTCGAGTGGCTCGATGCGCTGGCCGCGCGGCGGCCGGCTTCACCTGGAGGGATTCCATGCCCGTGAGGTACGACTTTGCCGGACGCGCGGCCCTCGTTACCGGCGTCGCCCGCACCGGACAGATCGGCCACGCGGTCGCGCGCGCCCTGGGTGCGGCCGGTGCGGGCGTGGTGCTCGCGGACCAGAACGCGGTCGAGGTGGCGCGCCGGGCGGCGGAATTCCAGGCCGAGGGCCTGCGCGCCGTGCCCGCGGCCGGCGACCTCACCAAGCCCGACGTCGCCGCGCTGGCGGTGGAGCGCGCGGTGAGCGAGTTCGGCGGGCTCGACTTGGTGGTGAACGTGGCGGGCGGTCTCACCACGTGGGGTCCGATCGCCACGCTCACGCCCGAGGCGTTCGAGCGCGAGGTGGCGATCAACCTGCGCACCACTGTGCTCGTGTCCCAGGCGGCGCTCGAGGCGCTGGCCGTGCGGAGGGGGGCGATCGTGAACTTCGCCTCCATCGCGTACTACCGTCCGATGGACCAGATGGCCGTGTACTCCGCGGCCAAGGCCGGCGTCGCCGCCTTCACCCAGAGCCTCGCCCGCGAGGTGCACAAGCGCGGCGTGCGGGTGAATGCCGTGGCGCCGGAGACCGTGCGGACCGGCGACAACGTGGCCGCGTCCGGCTCGGGCTCGCGCTACGTGGAGATGGAGGACGTCGTGAACGTGGTGCTCTTCCTCGCGAGCGACGGGGCCCACGGCATCAGCGGCCACGTCCTGCCGGTCACCGCCGCCGAGCCGTGACCGCCGCGTCCCCGCCGGGCGCCCGGCCGGTCGGCCGAATCGTGGTCATCGGCGGGGGGTGCTACGGGACCTTCTACGCCGGCCAGCTCGAGCGCGCCGAGTCGCGTGGTGCGCTCGTCCCAATGGAAGTGGTGCTGGTCGATCGCGATCCCGCATGCCGCGCCGCGCGCGAGCTGGCGCCGCACCCGCGGCGGCGGCTGGTCGCGAGCGACTGGGATGCATTCCTGGACGCGTGGCTCGATGGCCGGAATGAGGAGCCGGCCCGCGGCGGCGACGTCGTGGTCCCCTCTCCCCTGATGCCCCACCTCGTCTACTCCTGGCTCCTCCGGCGCGCCCGGGCCCGCTGGCGCTCGCGTACCGTGGAGACCGTCCCCCTCGTCAAGCCGGTCGGCACTCCGTACGACACGCTGGCCCCCGACGGCACCCGCTATGTGAGCTGGGCGGACTGGCTCTGTCCCACCCACTGCGTCGAGCCGGCGACCTGCCCCATGATCCGCGCGCCGCGCACCTGGGAGATGAGCGAGACGCTCGGCAGTTACGCCGGGCGGCTCGGCGTCCTGGGCCCGGCGCTCTGCGTCACCCGCCATCTCGCCTACGGGGTCGGCGTCTTCGAGGTGGCCGAGATGCTGGCCGCCGACCGCCTCGTGGCGGAGGCCGGCCGGGAGGGCGGGGCGGCGCAGGTCCTGGTCGGAACCGTGTCCGCCTGCCACGGCGCAATGAACCTGCTCGGACTCCACGCTGCCTGAACCCGGCCGGGAACCCGCCGGCGTTCTATATTTGACGGATTCTGGGTCTCAAACCGGTCACCGATAGCCAAGACACCGTGCCGAACCACGACGCGACTCCCCTGGATGTCATCATTGTTGGCGCCGGGCCCGCCGGGCTCTGCGCCGCCATGTACGCCGGTCGCGGCATGCTCCGCGCCCTGCTGCTCGAGCGCGGTGCGCCGGGCGGCGAGTTGCTCAACACCGAGCTCATCGAGGACTATCCGGGCTTCCTGAGCGTGAAGGGGCACGAGCTGGCGCGCCTGATGGCAGAGCACGCGGTGAAGTTCGGCGCGGAGCTGAAGACGGAGAACGTCGAGTCCATCGTGCGGCGCGACGAGGACGGCCTGTTCGAGGTCGTGTGCACCACCGGCAACGTGTACACCTCGCACACCGTGATCCTCACCGCCGGGGGCACGCCCACCAAGCTCGGGATCCCGGGTGAAGCCGAGTACGCCGGTCGGGGCGTTTCCTATTGCGCGGTGTGCGACGGCGCCTTCTTCAAGGGCGAGACCATTGCCGTCGCGGGGGGGGGCGACGCTGCTGTCGAGGAGGCCGATTACCTCACCCGCTACGGCGCCAAGGTCTACCTCATCCACCGCCGCGACGAGCTCCGCGCCTCGAAGATCCTGCAGGAGCGCCTGTTCGCGAACCCGAAGATCGAGGTCATCTGGGACACCGTGGTGCGCGAGGTGAAGGGCGGCCCCGCCGGGGTGACCTCGCTCGACCTCGAGCACCTGCCCACTGGCGAGCGCCGCGACCTTGCCGTCACCGGCTTCTTCGTGTTCATCGGCTTCACTCCCAACAGCGGCCTGGTGAAGCAGCACATCGCCCACGACCCGAGCGGGTACATCATCACCGACGACCGGATGATGACGTCGCTGCCGGGGCTGTTCGCCGCGGGCGACCTCCGGGTCCAGTTGACCCGCCAGGTCACCACCGCCGTGGGCGACGCCACGACCGCCGCGATCGCGGTGGAGAAGTTCCTCGCCGAGCGGAGGTCGCGGGTCGGTGTCTGAGCCGATCGTCGTCGGAATCCCCAACGGGAGCTTCGCCGAGAACTGCTGGCTCGTGGCCGACGGCACGCAGGGTGTGGCGGCCGTGGTGGATCCCGGCGAGGAGGCGGGCCGGATCCTGGCGGAGGTGTCCCGGCGCGGGTGGCGGGTTGAGGCGATCTGGGTCACCCATGCGCACATCGACCACGTGATGGGCGTGGCACGGCTGAAAGCCGCTACCGGCGCGCCGGTGCACCTGCATGCACTGGACCGGCGCTTGTACGAGAATGTGGTCGAGCAGGGCCGCTGGTTCGGCTTCGCGGCGGAACCGCTCCCGCCGCCCGACGTGCTCTGGAACCACGCCGACATCGTGCGCCTCGGTTCGCTGGAGTTCGAGGTGCGCCACGCCCCGGGGCACTCTCCCGGGCACGTGGTCCTCGTGGGTCATGGTCACGCCTTCGTGGGCGACGTGCTCTTCCAGGGCTCGGTCGGGCGGACGGACCTGCCGGGCGGCGACGGCCGCACGCTGGATCGGTCCATCCGGAGCGAGCTGCTCACCCTGCCGGACGGCACGGTGGTCCATCCCGGTCACGGCGCGGAAACGACCATTGGCGCGGAGCGCGAATCGAATCCCTTCCTCAACGGGTCGGTCACACTTGTGTAGCCGGTTCCCTCGGAGCGCCCTGCGCCTTCCCGAGCCGGCGCCCCGGCTCGATCCGCCGCGGAGTGCGCGCCCACCGGAGCCGGCGCCGCCCACCTGCAACCGCTGCGGCTTCCCGGTCAGCCCGCGCGCCTGGGGCTGCAAGAATCCCTGTGCCAACTGCGGGACCGTCTACCCGATCGGCGACTGCTCCGACTGAGGAGCGGCGTCTTCGCGCCGGCGCCGTCCGCCACGGCGACCTGCCGCCACCGGTCGGCCGCGACGCCGCGCTGACCGTTCTCGACATCACGAAGTTCTTCGCCGCCGGGACCGGCGGCGTCCGCACCTGGCTGTTGCAGAAGTCGGAATGGCTCGCCGGCAAGCCCGGGGTGGCACACGTGGTCATCGTGCCGGGCGAGCGCGACGCGATCCGGGATACCGGCCCGAGCCGCTGGTATGCGCTGCGTGGCGCCGAAATCCCCTGGTCGAAGCCCTACCGGTTCCTCATCGCACCCCGATCCATCCGCGCGATCATCGGCCACGAGCGTCCCGACGTCGTCGAGGTGGGCAGCCATTTCCTGGTGCCGTGGCAGGTCGTGCCCGCCGCGCGGCGATCGGGCGCGGCATTGGTCTGGTACTGCCACACCGACCTGGGGGGACTCGCTGGCGGCGGCTGGAGGAGCGGCCGGAGCCGGTCCCGGACGCGCGAGCTTTGGGCCGAGCACTACGTGCGCGCACTCGCCGCCCGCTTCGACGTCGTGCTCGCCGGCTCGCGCTACCTGGCCGACCGGCTTCACGCGGCAGGTGTGCGTCGTGTGGAACTCGCACCGCTCGGCGTGGACCTCGACCGGTTCCACCCCGCGTGCCGGGTCGGGGACGCCGCCATGCTCGGTGAGCTCGGAGTTCCCGGCGCCCCGTACGCGCTCTATGCTGGGCGGTTCGCCCGCGAGAAGGAGCTGGAGATCGTGCTTCGCGCCTGGCCGGAGATCGAGCGCCGCACCGGCGTGCGCCTCGTGCTGGTGGGCGCCGGT
>JBOHSQ010000053.1:0-4802 GCA_050733295.1 Gemmatimonadales bacterium | reverse complement strand
ATCCGCACCGCTTCGCCGGACGTGGTGATCACCGACGTCCGGATGCCGCAGGTGACCGGGCTCGACATCCTGGCCGCGGTGAAGGAGCAGGACCCGATGACGCCGGTCATCCTGATGACCGCGCAGGCCTCGCTCCAGACCGCCATCCAGGCGGTCAACGCCGGCGCCTTCCACTATATCCAGAAGCCCTTCTCCAACGACGAGCTGCTCGCGATCCTGCGGCGCGCCGGCGAGTACCGCGCCATCCGGGTCGAGAACACCCAGCTCCGGAGCGAGATCCGCGCCGGACACCCCGACGTCCAGGGGCGCGCCACCCGGCCGCTGGGGAAATCGCGCCGCTTCCTCGATGTGCTCAAGCTCTCGGAGACCGTGGCGCCCAACGACTCGACGGTCCTGATCACCGGCGAGAGCGGCACCGGCAAGGAGGTGCTGGCCCGCTACATGCACGACCGTTCGGCGCGCGCCTCCAAACCATTCCTCTCGATCAACTGCGGGGCGCTCCCCGAGAACCTGCTGGAGAGCGAGCTGTTCGGGCATGTGAAGGGGAGCTTCACCGGGGCAGTGCGCGACAAGCAGGGCCTGTTCGCGGCCGCGCGGGGCGGGAGCTTCTTCCTGGACGAGGTGGGCGAGATGCCCCCCTCGCTGCAGGTGAAGCTCCTCCGGGTGCTGCAGGAACGCGAGGTGATCCCGGTCGGCGCCACCGAGACCATCCCGGTGGACGTCCGGATCATGGCCGCCACCAACCGCGACCTGGAGGAGGAGATCCGCCGCGGCCGATTCCGGCCCGACCTGTTCTACCGCCTCAACGTCATCGAGCTGCAGCTGCCCGCGCTCCGGGAGCGGCGGGACGACGTGGTGCTGCTGGTGGAGGGGATCCTGCAGCGGCTGGCCGAGGAACGGGGCCAGGCCCAGAAGGCGCTGTCCTCCGATGCGCTCGACGCCGTGATGGTCTACGACTGGCCGGGGAATGTCCGGGAGCTGGAAAACGCCCTGGAGCACGCCGTGGTCATGACCCGGGGGGAATTGATCGAGCCCTCCGCGCTGCCCGAGCGGATTACCCGGCCGAAGAAGGAGCCGTTCGTCACCGAACGGACCTACGCCAATCCCAACCTGGACGTGGTGGAACGCGCGTACATCATGTACGTGCTCCAGGCGGAGGGGGGGAACAAGACCCGGGCCGCGGAAGTGCTGGGGATCGACCCGTCGACGCTGTACCGGAAACTGAGCCGGTATGAAGAGCAGACCGGGGAGGCGGTGGGGCGGTAGGCAGGACGGCAGGACGGCAGGACGGAAGGAGCGGGACGGAACATGAAAAAGCGGGAAGTGGTGGGGTGAATCAACTTGACAGCGGGCGCGCAGTGTCGCGCCCGTTTGCATTCCCGGGACCCCGCCCGGCCGGGGACCTCTTGCAAAATCCTTGGGTGGGGGCCGGTGGCGAAATTTGCACGCAACCGTTGGCTGTGGTCTAACCCATTGGAAACAATGATGTTAGGCTAAAGCGCCTCCATTGGCACACCCGTTGCCTTTGCCGTCAGCGGGTCCATTCCCGACGCAGGATCCACGATCCAGTGGCCGCGTTCAACCACCTTGGAGGAAGTATGCTGAACCGCAAGGGTTTCACGCTGATCGAGCTGCTGATCGTGGTCGTGATCATCGGCATCTTGGCAGCCATCGCGATTCCGAAGTTCGCAGCGACGAAGCAGAAGGCGTACCTCGCCTCGATGAAGTCCGACCTGCGCAACCTGGCCACGGCCCAGGAAAGCTTCCTGGCCGACCAGAACCCGCCGGTCTACTTCAGCTGGACGGGCGACAACACTGGCGGTGGCTTCCAGGTCGCCGGCCAGACCGTCTACTCGCCGTCCACTGGCGTGACAGTCGCGACCACGCAGGTCCCGGGCGGGTGGAGCGCCACGGCGACCCACGCGCAGCTGCCGGGCCGGTCCTGCGCGATCTTCATCAATCAGGCCCCCGTGGCCCCGGCAACCGTCGAGGGCGAGCCCGCCTGCCTGTAACCAAGGGCGGCGGCCTTCCAGGCTCACGGGCGGCGGTCTTCGGGTCGCCGCCCGTTTGCCTGACCGCTCCAGGTTTCGAAATCAACGAGGAGACCTCGATGACACTCAATCCGACCCAATCCGCATCGCCTGACCGCAGGCGGGCCGGCTTCACGCTCATCGAGCTCCTGATCGTGGTGGTGATCATCGGCGTCCTCGCCGCCATCGCGATCCCGAAGTTCGCGGCGACGAAGGAAAAAGCATACCTGGCCAAGATGAAGGGCGACCTGCGCAATCTGATGACGGCGCAGGAGGGGTACTCGGCCGACTTCCTGACCTACTACGGCGGCCCGGTGCCCAGCGCGCTGCTGGCGTACAACCCGTCGTCCGGCGTGATGATCACGATCGTGGCGGCAGTGCCCGGCGGGTGGAGTGCCACCGCCACCTTCCCCACCCAGACAGTGAAGACCTGCGCCGTCTTCATCGGCGCCGCTCCGCCGCCGGCCCCGGCAATCGCAGACGGCATCATCGCCTGCTCCTGAGGCAGGCAGACCCGGCCGGCCGTGCCGGGCCCCCGCCGGAGACCCCCGCGTGACCGACGGCCGGCGCCTCCACTCCGTTCGCACCGAGCTCCTCCTGGGGCTCGGCTTTCTCACGTCCAGCGCGGTCCTCATCGCGGGCCTCACCACGATGATCGTGGGCGAGGCCGCGCTCAGCGGCGACGGCTGGATGGCTGGATGGCTGGATGGGTGGATGGCGCTGGCCGTCCTCTGGCTCGGTAGCACGATCCTCTTCGTGCTCTTCGGCGCGCACCTGGTACGGCGGGTGGTGCTCAAGCCGCTGGCCGAGCTCTCGGCGCAGGCCGACCGGCTGGCGGAGGGTCGGCTGGATGGCTCGCCGCCCGTACTCGAGAGCGCCGAAATGGCGCACCTGGCGGAGCGCTTCCGGGTGATGGCCGCGCAGCTGCTCGACGCGCAGAGCCACCTGGTCCGCGCGGAGAAGATGGCGGGCATCGGCCGCCTGGCCGCCGGCGTGGCGCACGAGATCCGGAATCCGCTGGGGGCGATCGCGAACTACGTCGAGGTCATGAGGCGACGGGTGGAGACGGGCAGGGACGGACAGGACGGGCGAGACGGGCAGGGACGGGCAACGACGAGCAATAGGAGGCGGGATGAGGTGGTGGCGGGGATGGCGCAGGAGATCGAGCGCATCGACCGGATCGTGGAGAGCCTGCTCGACTACAGCCGCCCGCGACCCGCGTCGGGTCCGGTGGACCTGAACGAATCGGTGGCGCGCGGCATCGGCTTCCTGCGCGACCAGGGCGTGTTCCCGAACGGCCAGCTGCAGGTGACGCTCGAGCCCGGACTTCCGCGGGTGCGCGCCGACCAGTCGGCGATGGAGCAAGTGGTGGTGAACCTTCTGCTCAATGCGCGTGACGCCACGCAGGGTGGCCGGGTCTGGGTAGGCACGGTGGCGCGACCCCTGGTGCCGCGCTACCTGGAGCACGCGCGGCCGGAGTCGAACGGCACCGGCACCGGCACCGGGCAGTGGACCAACGGCCACGGCGACGGCCACGACCGCGCACCGCGTCCCTGGCGTCCCGACCTGGCCCAGGGCACGCGCGGCGTGCTGCTCTACGTGGCCGACGAAGGGCCCGGCGTGCCCGAGCCCGAGCGCGACCGGATCTTCGACCCGTTCTTCACTACCAAGCCGCCGGGCCAGGGCACTGGCCTGGGCCTCGCCATCGTGCAGAGCGCGGTGGACGGAGCCGGCGGCCTGGTGTGGGTGGACCGCGCGCGCGAGGGCGGTGCGGTGTTCAAGGTCTTCCTCCCCGCAGCGGACGACGCCTGATGCGCATCCTGATCGTGGACGACGATCCCGGGCTCCGGCAATCACTCGGACTGCTGCTCAGCGAGTCGGGACACGAGAGCTGCGGCGAGGGGGACGCGGCCCATGCCCTGGAGCGGGCCACCGCCGAGACCTTCGACGCGATCCTGTGCGACGTGCGGATGCCGGCGATGGACGGGCTCACGTTCCTGCGGCGCTACCGCGACGCCGGGGGCGAGGCACTGGTGATCGTCATGAGCGCCTACGGCAACGAAGACGCCGCGATCGCGACGATGCGCGAAGGGGCGTACGACTACCTCCACAAGCCGTTCCGCCCCGACGAGGTGACGCTCACGCTCCGGAAGGCGCAGGAGCGCGAGCGACTCCGCCGCGAGGTGGCGAGCCTCCGGGCCAGCCTCGGCGCCGACCTGGTGAAGGGCGAGGTGATAGCCGAGAGCTCGGCGATGCGCCGGGTGCTCGAGCTGGCGAGCCGTGCCGCCGGGAGCAGCAGCACCGTGCTGGTGACCGGCGAGAGCGGCACCGGCAAGGAGGTGCTCGCACGGGCCCTCCACCGGATGAGCCCGCGGAGCGAGTCGGCATTCGTGGCGGTGAACTGCGCCGCCATTCCCGAGAACCTGCTCGAGTCGGAACTGTTCGGCCACGTGCGCGGGTCCTTCACCGGCGCCACGCAGGACAGGCCGGGCCTGTTCGAGGCGGCGCACGAGGGCACGCTGTTCCTGGACGAGATCGGCGAGCTGTCGCCGGCGCTCCAGGCCAAGCTGCTCCGGGTGCTCGAGGATGGCGAGGTGCGGCGGGTGGGCGACCAGCGCACCCGCAAGGTGGACGTGCGGGTCGTGGCCGCCACGGCGGTGCCGCTGGATGAGGGGGTGGATCAGGGCTCATTCCGGGTTTATATCTTATACCGGATCATCGTGATACGGATTCACTTACCGACTCTCCGTGAGCGGCCGGAGGACATGCGGT
>JBOHSQ010000052.1:0-2620 GCA_050733295.1 Gemmatimonadales bacterium | reverse complement strand
GAGGCACACCTGCCGGGGCGCCGCGCCGCGTGGCGCGAGGTGCAGGACCTGCGGAAGGTCGTGCGCCGGAAGCTGCGCAAGGCGTTCGACGCGGCCGAGTGGAATGCGCCGAGCGTGATCGGCTCCGGCGGTACCTTCACCAACCTCGGCCGCATGGCGATTGCGCGCCGCGGCCTGCCGATCCCGGACGCGGTGCACGGCACCGCGGTGGGTACCGGCGAGGTCGAAGGCCTGCTCGAGTGGCTCACCACCAAGTCGCCTGCGGAGCGCCAGCAGGTCCCGGGGCTCTCCCCTGACCGCGCCGACATCATCCTGGCCGGCCTCGCGGTGACGGCCGAGCTGCTGGAGATGGTGAGCGCGCGCAAGGTCACGGTGAGCGCGTTCGGCATCCGCGAGGGGCTGCTGCTCGACATGGTGGGCGGCGACGGCGCCAACACGCCGCAGGACCCGCTCCGGCTGATCCGGGAGTTCTGCGAGCGGTGCCAGACCGACCGCCGCCACGTGGAGCAGGTCCGGATACTCGCGCTCCAGCTGCTGGACCAGCTCGGCCCCGCGCTCGGCTGCGAGCCGGAGGACCGCGCGCTGCTCGAGGCCGCGGGCCTGCTGCACGACGTGGGGCAGTTGGTGAGCTACCGCCGCCACCACCGGCACAGCTACCAGTTGATCATGAACGCGGAGCGCCTCAACCTGAGCGCACGCGACCGCGCCATCGTGGCGCTGGTGAGCCGGTACCACCGGAAGAGCGGCCCCACCCGGAAGCACGACGAGTTCGACGCGCTGGCCGCGGAGGACCAGCTGTTGGTGCGGAGGCTCTCGGCGCTGCTCCGCGTGGCGGACGGCCTCGACCGTGGGCACACGGCGATCGTCGAGAAGGTCCAGGTCGAGCTCACCGACGACCGCTGCACCATCCGGGCGGCACCGCGCTACATGGACGCCGACATCTCGCTCGAGGTCTGGGGCGCGGACCGGAAGAAGGACGTGCTGGAGAAGGAGCTCGGCCGGGAAGTGGTCATCCTGCAGGGCGCGGGGTGAGCGGCCTCAGCGGTGCCTGTCCTGCCTGTGGTGCGTGTCCCCCGACATCAGCTTCCGGGTCCCCTCCGACGCCAGGAAGTCGTGCGGGAAGCCGGGCTCGATCTGGCTGATCTCCTCCAGCCGGGCGACCTGCTCCGCCGATAGCGCGAACCCCACCGCGCCAAGGTTGTCCTCGAGCTGCTCGAGGTTGCGGGCGCCGAGCAGCGGGATCACCACGCCAGGCTGCTGCCGCACCCACGCGATCGCCACCTGCGACGGGGCGGCGCCGGCTTCCCGTGCCACCGCCGTCACCGCCTCGGCGATCTGGATGTTGCGCTCGACCTTGGCCGCCTTCGCCGAGGCCCGCCCCTCTGCCGTCCCGCCCTCGCCGGGGTTGTACTTGCCCGAGAGCACGCCCGCGCCGAGGATGCTCCACGGCGTCACGGCGAGGTCGAGCGCGCGCGCCATCGGCAGCAGCTCCCGTTCCGCCGCGCGGTCGATCAGGCTGTAGCGCAGCTGGAGCGCCACGAAGGGCGACCAGCCGCGGAGATCCGCCAGCATGTTGCCCTGCGACACGACCCACGCCGGCGTGTCGCTGATGCCCACGTAGTGCACGTCGCCCATCCGCACCAGGTCATCCAGCCCGCGCATCACCTCGTCGATGCGGGTGGTGCCGTCCCACATGTGCAGCCACAGCAGGTCCACATAGTCGGTGCCGAGCCGGCGCAGGCTCCCCTGCACCGATCGCATCAGGTTCTTGCGGTGGTTCCCGCTCGCGTTGGGGTCGCCAGGATGGTCGGAGAGTGAGAACTTGGTGGCGACGACGAACCGGTCACGGTCGGTGTGGACGAACTCGCCGACCAGCCGCTCGCTGGTACCGTCGGTGTAGTTGTTCGACGTGTCGAGGAAGTTGCCGCCCCGCGCCACGTAGGCGTCGAACATCCGGCGCGACTCCGCGGGCGAAGCCCCCCAGCCCCACTCCTCGCCGAACGTCATGGTGCCGAGGCCGTACTCGGAAACGCGGAGTCCGGCACGGCCCAGCAGGCGAAAGCGCATCTGGCTTGGCATCGGATCGTCCGGTCGCCGGTTCAAGTCACGACGAATCAGGGAGGTCGGAGTGGGCTTTGCAAGCTACCCCCGGCGCCGAGGGTCGGTCCGTCCCTGGCCGTGCGCCCTCGTGGTGGCGGTGCTGGCGTTCGCCCGCGGGACACCCGCGGCCGCACCGGAAGTCGATACCATGGCGGCGGCCGGCAGCAGCCGCTTCAAGGACCCGAAGGACGGCTGGTTCGACGTGAGTACACTGCTCGCCTCGCCCCGCGGGTTCCTGATCGTGCCGATCCCGGTGACGGAACCCGCGGTCGGCTACGGCGTGGCCGGCGGCCCGGTGTTCCTCAGCCCCCGCCGCGACGAAGGGATCGAGGGATGGGCCCGTCCAGACATCACGGCGCTCTTCGGCCTCTGGACCGAGAACGGCACGTGGGGGATCGGGGGCGGGCACCTGGGAACGTGGGCGGGCGGCCGGCTCCAGGGCGCGGGCGGCGCCGCGTACGCCTCGGTGAACCTCGAGTTCTACGGCCTGAATCCCGCCGACGAGGACGCCGCGCCCGAG
>JBOHSQ010000051.1:0-4869 GCA_050733295.1 Gemmatimonadales bacterium | reverse complement strand
GGGATGCCCTGCGGCTGCAGCTCGCTAACGTAGCGGAGGAGGGCGCCGGCGGCGCCGAACGCGGGGCGGTCGCCGGGCGCGATGCCCAGGCCGTCGAGCGTGGCGAGCCCAAAGCGCCGGGCGAGGTCGCCTGCGGCCAGGTCGGAGTCGAATTCCCACCGCTCGCGCGACGTCCGGAGCGCGTCGCCGCCGTCGAGCAGGGCACCCGTGTCCCCGGGCAGCAGGACCTCGGCCGGCCGTAGGCGCCCGACCGCCTCATCCAGCTGGTCAGGCGCGATGGTTTCGAGGATGAATTCGCCGGTGGAGAGGTCGAGGGCGGCGAGCCCGATCGGTTCGCTGCCGCCCGCTCCCTCCTTCCCGCCGTTCACCGCGACCAGGAAGTTGTTCGCCCCCCGCGGGAGCCAGTCTTCCTGGAGCTGCGCTCCCGGCGTGACAGTCTCCACGACCTCGCGGCGCACCAGGCCGCGGGCGAGCTTCGGGTCTTCCACCTGTTCGCAGATCGCGACGCGGTGGCCGGCGGCGACGAGCTGGCGGAGGTAGTCGGCGGCGGCGCGGACCGGCACGCCGGCGAGGGGCACGCCGTCGCCTCGCGAAGTGAGCGCGATGCCGAGCACGCGCGCGCCCAGCTCGGCGTCGTCGAAGAACATCTCGTAGAAGTCGCCCATCCGGAAGAACAGGATGGACTCGGGATGCCGCGCCTTCACCTCCCGGTACTGCTGCATCAGCGGCGTGTCGAGCCGCTCCGCCACGCGCTGGGTCACGGTGCGGCCGGGGCCGGCCGCACGAGGAAGGGCGCGCCGCCGAAGCGGGTGCGGAGCGAGGCGATGGCCTGCTCGGCGGGGGCGCGTTCACTCCAGGGACCGGCGCGCACCTTGAAGAGCCCGGCTTCCTCGACCACCTGCACCGGGTATCCCGCGGCTCTCACCTTGGCCGCGAGCTCGTCTGCGGTCGGGCGGCCGGCGACGGCGGCGAGTTGCACGTGCCATCCGGAAGCGGGCGGGCGGACCGGCGGGGCGGCGGACGGCAGGGAGTCCACCGCGCGGGGCGGCGCGCCGCTGTCGCTCTGCCCGACTGCCCCCCCTGCCGCCTGCCCGCCTTCCGGACACCGGCCGCGGTAGAACTCGAGCTGGTTGCGCAGCTCCACGTCGCTGCCGCTCCGCGCGAGGCCATCGGCCAGGAGCACGCAGCCCGCCGCCGGATTGTTCATCGCGAAGTGGGCGCGGGCGCCCCAGAGCGCGGCGATACCTCGCAGCGGGCTGTCGGGATAGTCCGCGCGGAGCCGCTCGACCTGCCGGATGGCGCCCTGCGGGTTGTTCACCGCGAAGTCGATCTGCGCCAGGCGGAGCAGGGCATCGTCGGCGACCGCGGAGTTGGGAAACTCGATTGCCACGCGCTGATAGGACCGCTGCATCTCCTGCATCGATGCGGCGAGCCCGCCCTGGGTGTAGAGCAGCTCGGGATAGGTGGAGTCGGCGGGCGAGGCGGCGGCGAGGAGCCGATTGAGAGCCCCCCGCGCCGAGTCCACCTGGCCCTGCTGCGCGAGGCGCCGGACCTCGGCCAGGTCCTGTGCCGCGGCGCTGCCGCCGCCGGCAAGACTGCCGAGCGCGAGCAGGAGAACGACGCGGCACTTCATGCGGCCGCCTGTCCGGAGGGTGGTGCGAGTCGGAGGGCCAGGTCGGCCACGACCGCCCGCTCGTCGCGCAGGGTCGTGCTCTTGAGCGCCTGGTCCGCGGCGAGCGCCTCGCCGAGCGCCGCCTCGACTCGCATCGGCGACCAGCGCGGCGCGGCGGCCTTCACCCGGTCCACCACCGGCCCCCAGGGACCGAGGCGGAACGGGCGCGCCGCCTTGAGGGCGGAGAAGACGATGTTGCCCAGGCCCGATGCCGGCACCTTGCGCGCGCGCGCATCGGCCGCGAGCCCGAGCAGGAGGAGGTGGGTGCCCAGCACCTGCACCAGGCGCACGCCGCTCATCCCGGACTGGCCCAGGACCGGGCCGGCCAGCCGGATCGCGTCCCCGGTGCGGTCGCCCAGCAACGCCGTGATCCAGTCGTCCAGCGTCTCCCCGTGCCGCACCCCCACCAGGTCCGCCACCAGGTCTACGCCGACAGGTGCGCCGCCCGCAAAGGCCTCGAGCTTGGACAGCTCGGCGCGCAGCATGCCGAGGTCGGTCCCGGCGACCGAGAGCAGGTGCTCCGCGGCGCCGGGCGCGAACGCGATGCCCAGGGCCTTCGCCCTGCTTTCGAGCCATTCGGCGGCCTCGCCCGCATCCGGCGGGTCGAAGCGCACCTCCTTCACCAGCTTCTGCAGCTCGGCGTCGGACTTCTCGCCCTCGTCGCCCTGGATGAGGACCAGCACGGTCTCGGGCGCCGGCTGGGCCAGGTAGCGGAGCATCGCCGCTCGCGCCCGGGTCCGGCGACGCCACGCCTCGATGTCGCGGATGATCACCACCCGCTGCTCGGCGAGCATCGGCAGTGTGGTGCAGAGCGTGGTCAGCCGCTCCGGCTCGAGCTCGCTGGCGCTGGCCTGGTCGAGGTTGAAGTCGCGAAGGGAGGGATCGAGGACGGAGTTCACCAGGGCGTCCAGCGCTTCATCGCGCAGGACCGCCTCGGGCCCCGTGAAGAGCCACGCCGGAACCGACGCCTTCCGCTGGAGAGCCTGCCGGAACTGGGATGGTGAAAGAGCCCCTGCCATGGGGCGCAATGTATCCCGCTCCGTGGAGCGATGAAAGCGCCGGGATGCGCGGCGGAGCGGGATGCATTATCCCGCTCCGTGGAGCGATGAAAGCACCGGGATGCGCGGCGGAGCGGGATGCATTATCCCGCTCCGTGGAGCGATGAAAGCGAGCGCTAGTGCAACACGTCAGCTTCGCGGAGCTCCGGCTCGTCCGCCGCCAGGCGCCGTTCGAGCCGCTCCATGAATCGCGGTGAGGGCTCGATCTCGGCCTGGTGGAGCAACTCGACTCCCACCCGCAGCGCCCGGTCGTAACGAGCGCAGGAGGGGCAGGCCGCCGCGTGCTCGGCCATCGCACGATCCAGGGAGGCCCGCCGACCCTCGCGCCAGGCCGCGTGATGACGCCTGAAGTTGGTGCAGTCCATCTCCGCCTCCCGCCCGCCCCTGCCGGGCGATGCGGAACCCGGCGGGGGGAGTGCCGGGCTCGCTACAGGATACCGGCGGAACCGGGAACTGTTCCCGGGTCCGCCGGCGATGCCTGATGGGTGGGGGGCGGTGGAGGCCGGCCGGCCTCCGGTCAGTCGAGGTGCGGCGCGATCAGGTCCGCGAAGGCGGTCCGGGCCCGGTTCAGTCGGCTCTTCACCGTGCCGAGGTTGCTCCCGGTCACTTCGGAGATCTCCTCGTAGCTCCGACCCTGCAGCTCCCGGAGGACGAAGACCTCCCGGTGATGCGTGGTCAGCTGGGCCACGGCGCGCTCGACCAATTCCCGCAGGTGCCGCTGCCGGTACAGGTCGTCCGGGCGGTTGTGCGAATCCTCGAAGTCGGGAGCGCGGGTATCGTCACCCTGTGTCCGCCCGCTTCGGAGCGTCTGGTAAAGCACGATCGGGCTGCGGCTGCGGTTGCGCAGCTCATTCTTCGCCAGGTTGGAGGCGATGGTGTAGATCCAGGTCGAGAACTTCCGTCCGCGGTCGAACCGATGCAGGTGCCGGTGGACGCGCACCAGCGCTTCCTGCACCAGGTCTTCCGCGCGTTCGCGATCCCCGATCATCCGGTAGATGAAGTTGAGCAGTCGTACGCGGTAGCGGCGGACGAGTTCACCGAATGCCTGGCTATTGCCGTCGAGATGCGCTGCCACCAGCTCACCCGCGTCCATCGCCGCAAGGTCCGAAGAGGTGGCGGGCGGACGGAAGGGCGCGAGTTGCGGATTCGTCGCGGGAACGGGCGTGGTGTACGTGGTCATCGGGGGATTTTCCTCCCGTCATCACCGGCGGGACCGGCGATGACGCCTTGCACTGCATTCGAGTCAGGCTGCTTCGTCTAAGGCAATGCCTCGCAGATGCTTGGCGATTCCCGGGGGCGGGTCGCCAAGGTTCCGCCCAATATTACGCCTTGTTCCCCTCGGTTCAAACACCATCTCTGTAACACGATATTTCGCCTAGCCAGAATGACTTGGCTATCCGAGGGGCCGTCTTGACCCCTCCGGTGTCAGACTCCATCCTATGGGCCGATGCCCACCCTCCTCGACCGCGTTCGCGCGGCGCTGGCTCCGGACTTCATCGTGGAACGCGAGTTGGGGTCCGGCGGGATGGGCTCCGTCTTCCTCGCGCGGGACCAGCGTCTCGCCCGTGATGTCGCGGTCAAGGTGCTCCGCCCGGAGTTCGCGACTGCCCTCGCGGTGGAGCGGTTCGCCCGCGAACCGCGTGTCCTGGCCCGCCTCAACCATCCCAACATCGTCCCGGTCCATCGCGCCGGTGAGAGCGACGGCCTTCACTGGTTCGTGATGGAGCTGTCTACCGGCGAAACGCTCTCCAGCCGGTTGGAGCGCGGCGCGATCGAGCCCCAGCAGGCTGCGGCCATCGCGCGCGACCTGCTGGCCGGCCTGGGCGGGGCGCACGCCGGAGGTGTGATCCACCGCGACGTGAAGCCGTCCAACGTGTTCCTGGAAGGACGGGGCGCGCGACTGGGCGACTTCGGCATCGCCCACGACGAGCTGGTGGAGAGCCTCACGCGGACGGGCTCGCACATCGGCACCGCTCCCTGGATGGCGCCGGAGCAGCGCGCGGGGGAGCCCGCCACGACGCGCACCGACCTCTGGGCCGCCGGCGCGGTGCTGTACGAGATGTTCACCGGCCGCCGCTGGACCGCGACCCCCGGGGATTGGCGGGGCGTGCCCCCGTGGGTGGTGCCTACGCTCCGCCG
>JBOHSQ010000050.1:0-6891 GCA_050733295.1 Gemmatimonadales bacterium | reverse complement strand
CTCCGACCGGTCCAGCGCCCGCGCGGCCGCGCCCCAGTCGCGCTCCAGCACCGCCACATGGCCCAGCGCCTGGTACAGCTCGATCGTGTACGGAACGTTCTCCACCCGCTCGTAGAACGCGATCGACTCCTCGGTCAGTCGCCGCGCCTCCGCGAGGTCGCCGTTCGCGAGCGCGATGTCGGCCTGCCACGACCGTACCATGTGGACGCCGGTGGTGTCGTCGTTCTCCCGGAAGGCCACGAGGGCCCGGTCGAGATAAGTGGACGCGGTCGGGATGTCGCGGAGGGAGAAGTACAGCGTGCCCATCAGGTGCAGCACCAGGGACTCGACCATCGTGTAGCCCGAGGCCTGCGCCTCGGCCAGCGACTCCTCCAATGCTCGCTTCGCCTCGCCGTAGGCCCCGATGTCTCGCAGGATGTCGGCGCGTACGGTGAGCGTGTAGGCCAGCTGTCGCCGGTCTCGCGTTCGCCGCATGACGTCGAGGGCACCGCCGAGCAGCGCCAGTGCCGAGTCCTCGTTGCCCTTCACCCGCTGGTCGTGGGCGCCGGTCCGGAGGCACGCCGCCTCTGAGCGCGGCACCTGCTGCCGCCGGGCGTACTCGAGCGCCGACGCCAACTCGCGCTCGAATCCCTCCGATCCCAGCGAGAACATGATGCCGGCCCGGCGGCACTTCCCCCCGGCGGTGAATTCGGTCTCGCGCGCCGGGAAGAGGGCCAGCCCGCTGTCCACGTAGGCGAGCGTCACCTCCGAGCCCCTCGACTCCAGCCACACATTCCCCAGCATCACCATCGCGTCGCCCTGCGCGGAGCTGTCCCCCAGCGCGCGGGCCGCGTCCCGCGCCCGGAACAGGATCGATTCGGCCGCCGCCACCTGGATGGCGTCGTACCGGATCCGTCCCAGTGCGAGCATCGCGTAGACCGCGTATCGGTCGGGGGCCGCCCCTGGGGCGGGAAGCAGTCGGCCGTAGAGTGCCCCGGCCGCGCTGTCGTCGTAGCGGAATCTCGCCAGGGTGCCCAGGCCGAGGAGGGCGGCGCGGTCCTGGGGGTCGCGGGCCAGCCGCGCCGACCAGCGCGCGTCCACGGCCTCCATGCTGTCGCCCTCGATCGCAAGGCGCGCGTGACGGATCACCGCCCGCGGGTCGTCCGGGGGCAATGCGCTGAGCTGGAGCAGGAGCAGCAATGGGGCGAGCAGGGACCCTCCAGTCCGGGCGGGCTGGCACCAGGATACGGCGCGCGGACCGGGGCCGGCAAGCGGGGCGTGAGAATCGGTAGCGGGGGGGTGCGTACCTGTCTCTGTACGCCCGATTCGACTCTCACACGGAGGAGACTGACATGGTCCGCGCTTTCCCGTTCCGCGCCCCCAGGATCGCCCATGGTCTCGCCTGGGTGCTCTGCCTCGCCTCGGTCGCCTGCTCCGGCGGCGGCTCGGGGTCCACCGGTCCCGACGATCCCACCGGTCCTGGCGATCCCCACGGTCCCGGAGACCCCCAGGGCCCCGGCGATCCCCAGGGCCCCGGTGCGCCCCAGCCCAGCAACGACGTGATCGGCAGCTATGCGCTGTACTCGATCAACGACGGCACGCCCGGGCAGCAGGTGCTGCTCTCCAACCCCGACGGGTCGTCCATCGGCCTGTACCGCTTCAACCCCGGCACCAGGCTGGAGCTCAGGAACACCGGCGACTGGAGCCTCGCCCTCCGGTTCGAGGACAACGGCAACGCCCAGTTCATCGATGACGCCGGTCGCTTCCGCATCATCGGCGCGGCGCTCGACGAATTGGCCTTCTCCTCGGCGGTCTATGGGGACGCCTTCGAGGGCCGGGCGCGCGAGGGCATGGTCGCCATCAAGTACGACTTCGACGGCGACGGCCAGGCCGACACGTTCTTCGGCTTCGCGAAGATCGTGACCGAGTAGTCACCACCAACACGGGGAGATCGTGTGATGCAGATCGTGAAATTCCTTCTGATGGTGCTGGTGCAGCTGGTCCTCTCCGGTCTCTGCGAGGCTCACGCCCAGCGCCAGGCGCCACAGGTCTTGAGTGCCCCGGCCGGCCTGATGTTCGGCGCTCACACCACCGCCGCCCTCGGGACCACCATCAGGCCGAGCGGGGAAGTCACCCCCTTCGAGACCGCGCCGGGCGTGGGGGGCGGCGTGCGGGTGGGCTACGCCTTCACCCCCCGCCTCATGGCGTGGGCCGGCGCCGACGTCGTGAAGCAGGGCGAGCGCACCTTCGGGACCACCGGCAGCTTCGCCCTCACCCACGTCGAGGCCGGCGCGCGCTACAGCTTCCCGATTCCGCGGCAGCGCCTCCGGCCCTACCTCACCGCCTCGATCGCGCACCGCGCGCTCGGCACCACGGCGGTGGACCAGGAGAGCGGCGAGAAGGTCGACCTCGGGTTCTCCGGGACCTCGTTCGGCGCCGGCGTCGGCGTCGAGTACTTCCTCTCGCCCCGGGTGGCGATCGACGGCGGCGTGGCCCTGTCCACCGGCCAGCTCGGCACGTTCAAGGTGGACGGCCAGAGCCTCGATGTCCCGGTGGAGGGCAGCACCTCGGCCCGCCTGATGGCCGGTCTCAACTGGTATCCCTGATCCACGAACCCGCGCACCGCGCGGCCACTATGGAGGTTCGAATGTTGAAGATGCGATGGATCTCGACGACTGCGGCCCTGGGGCTCGTGCTCCTGGCGGCCGCTTGCAGCGGCGGCGACAGCGGGGGCCCCTCGGGCGGGATCTCCGGCACCTATCAGCTGGTGAAGGTCGACGGCGACGCCCTGCCCGAGAGCGAGGAGATGAACTGGGGCACCGCCAACTTCACCTCCGGCTCGCTCAAGCTGTGGGACGACGGCGCCTGGGACCTGTCGTTCAGCTACGACCGCCTCGAGATCGGTGACAGCAGGGTTCTCGAGGATTTCGGCGGGTACGATCGCGACGGCGGCGACGTGCACTTCTCGTCCGAGGAGTTCGGCGACGAATTCTGGGGGATGCGCGATGGCAACTCGATCACCCTCACCTACGACTTCGACGGCGACGGATATCAGGAAACCGAGTTCACCTTCGCCAAGTAGCCAACACCCCGGTGGATGCCTCATCCGCCGGGGTGTTTGTCTTTCCAACCATCTAGCCATCTAGCCATCTAGCCATACTGAATCACGTAAAACATCACCCCCTGCGGTGAAATGATCCCGGCGAACCTCCCGATGCCTTCCAGCGCCCGCACGGGCACGCATACCGTCCCGCCGAGCGGCTTCGCATCCCGCACGGCGGCCTCCACCTCGCGCACCGTGAAATACGTCCCCCAGTGCGGCGGGGCCGGGCCCATCTCGGGCGGGATCGCCATCAGCCCTGCGATCGGCCGGCCGCCCAGGCTGAACACGGTGTAGGTCGTCCCGGCGAGTGCCTTGCTCTCGGCGGTCCAGCCGAAGAGCGCCGCATAGAATTGCGTGGCCCGCGCGGTGTCGGTCGTGAGCGTCTCGAACCAGCTCGGCGTGCCATGCTGCTCGCTGTCGGCCTCCATCCCCTGGCCCTTCCTCGCCTCCCACACGTCGAGGTTGGCGCCGTTGGGGTCGAAGCACACCGCCATGCGGCCCTGCTCCATGATGTCGAACGGCGGCTGGGCTCGGCCGCCCAGCGCGTTGACGCGCGCCGCGGCGGCATCGGCGCTCTCGACCTTGACCATCACGCCGATGAGCGGCGGCGTCCCCGGTGGCGTGTTGGGGCCCTCGAGGTCGAACAGGCCGCCCACGTCCTTCCCCCCTGCCTTGATCGAGTACCCCATCCCCGGGATCTCGCCGAAGGTCCAGCCCAGCAGCGCGCCGTAGAACTCGAGCGCCTCGTCCGGCTTCGGGGTGAGCATGTTGATCCAGCAGAAATCGCCCGGGTTCCGTATGCCCGCGGTCATCGTGCGCCTCGCTTGCTCGTCCGTGGTCGTGTTCCGGTGGCCTTGGTTGATCGCTTGCCGGCGACGGCGAGCTTGCGCCGCACCACCGAGCCGGTCAGTTCGCGGAGGGCGCCGCGCCCCACCCACTGCGCCGCCGGGGCGTCCGCGTCCGCCAGCCGCTTCGACACCTCCACCGCGGCCTCGTTGAGGGCCTGGTTCCGCCGTCCCACCACCCGGAGCGCCCAGCTCACGCCCTTCCTGACGAAGTTTCGCTCGTCCTGCGCCTCCCGCTCCACCAGCTTGAGCCCGCGCAGGAACGGCGCGTCCGCCGCCGCCTTGTCGTGCAGCGCCAGTCCGGCGAGGAGCGCGAAGGCCGCCCGCTTCACGAACTCCTCCCGCCGCCGGCTCCACGGCTCGAGCTGCTTCCACGCCAGGGGCGTCCGGTCGAAGAGGTTGAAGCAGAGCGTGTCGCAGATGCCCCAGTTGTCGAAGTCGGCGGCCCACCGGTCCATCTGCGCCGCCGTGACCTGTTCGGGGTCGTCGATGAACGCAGTGAGCATCCGCGCTTCGTACCACCCGGTGGCCCAGAGCGCGGCGGCCAGCTCGTGGTCCCGGCCGAGCTGCTTCGCCAGTTGCTGGATCGTGCCCACCGACACGCCGTAGGCCTTGGGGGCGGTGATGCCGTACCGCGTGCGCATCTCCTCGCGGGTGCGCGCGGAGTCGCGCCGTTCCAGCCAGCCCAGCACCTCGCGCACCCGCGCGGCCTGGGTCGTCACGCCAGCGTCGCCAGCAGCTGGTCGAGCCGCGCGAAGCCCTGGTCCATCCCTTCCCGCATGCCCGTCTTGAGCGCGGCGTCGCGGGCGTCCTTCGACGGATACAGCACCGTCGTGGTGATCGTCGTCTGCCCGCCCGATTCGCTGAATTCGACCGTGTTGAGCGTCTCGGGCCACTCCGGTCCCCATGACTCGGTCATCTGCAGCTTCTCCGGCGGCCGCACCTCCTGCACCGTCCCGCTGAGCGTCATCTCGCTGCCGTCGCCCTTGCGCCAGACGTAGCGCCAGGCGCCGCCCGGGCGCAGGTCCAGCTCGCAGATCGGCATCGTCCACCCCGGGGGCCCCAGCAGCCACTGCTGGAGGTGCGCAGGCGTGGTGTAGGCGTCGTACACGATCCGGCTCGGCGCGTCCACCACCCGCGTGAACACGACTTCGCGATCGGTGGGCGTGGCGAACGTCGTCACGCCGGTCCTGGCAGTGGTGACCATCGGGCTACTCCTGTTCCTTGATCTGTTGGAGGTACGAATCGAGCCGTGCGTAGCTTGCGTCCCAGAACCGGGCGAACTCTCCGGCCCACTGGACCACTTCCTTGAGCGGCGCGGCGTCGAGGGTCCGGGGCCGCCACTGCGCCTCGCGCCCCCGCTGGATCAGCCCGGCCCGCTCCAGCACGCGAAGGTGCTTGGAGATGGCCGGCCCGCTCATCTCGAACGGCTCCGACAGTTCCTTGACCGTCGCTATCCCCTCGGCCAGGCGGAGCAGGATCGCCCGCCTGGTCGGATCCGCCAGGGCGAAGAAGGTGGCGCTCAGGGTGTCGGAAGCCGGTCGCATGGTCGTTTCAGTCGGTAACCAATAGGTTACCTAACCCATAGGTGATATACAACCGCTCCGCCGACCCGTCAATACCCGCGTTGCCCCGTCCAAGTCCGAGGCCCAAGTTCTCCCGCTACCGCCCTGTTCCGTCCCCCGCTCCCTCGGCGAGGACTCCATGGAAAGCGACGACATCCCCCGCGGCCTCGTCCTCCCCCGCCGCGACATTCTGGCGCTCCTTGCGGCCGCCGGCTACGTCGGCGTCTCGGGCCACCGCCTACCAGTTCAGAGGCCAGGCGTTCCGCCTCTCCGCCCTTCCCCCATGCCGCCCCAGTGCGTCGTGCGCCCCGCCCAGACCGCCGGGCCCTACTTCGTGGACGACATGCTCGACCGGTCCGACCTGCGGAGCGACCCGACCGACGGCACCGTGAACCCCGGCGTCCCGCTCGCCCTCACCGTCGCGGTCTCGCGCCTCGCCGGAAACGCGTGCGAGCCGATGCCCCGGGTTCAGGTCGACCTCTGGCACTGTGACCACCAGGGCGTCTACTCCGGCGTTAAGGACCCGGCATTCGATACCGAGGGCCGGAAGTTCCTCCGCGGCTTCCAGGTCACGGACGCCCAGGGGTTGGCTCGTTTCACGACCATCTATCCCGGCTGGTATCCGGGCCGCGCCGTGCACATCCACTTCAAGCTTCGGTCCCGTCCGCCCCGGCAGCCCGGCTTCGACTTCACCTCGCAGCTCTATTTCGATGATGCCCTGAGCGACCGGATCTACGCCGACGCGCGCTATGCCGGCCGCGGCAGCGCGGCCACCCGGAACGCCGACGACGGGATCTTCCGCCAGGGTGGGGACCAGCTCCTCCTTGCCCTCACCCCCGGCGCGGGCGGCTACGCCGGCACCTTCCACCTCGCCCTGCAGGGGGTGTGACCGCCATGGGCATCGACTGGCGCACGGCCTTCGTGCCCACGGTGAGCCTGCTCGAGCTCGCCCTCCGCGGGTCGGTGATGTACTTGCTCGTCCTCGCGGCACTGCGGCTCTTCCGCCGCGAGGCCGGCGCGCTGACCGAGGCCCCGACCTCGCCTTCCCGAACGACCGCCGCCGACCCCCCGCTTTTCGGTGACCTGCTTCACGGCGGACCCGTGTCCCGCCTCCCACGGTATCAAGTGTCGCCTGACATCCCGGGAGGAATCATGCGACAGCGCGGAACGGCCGCCCTCTGCTCGGTGGCCTGGCTGGCGGCGTGTGGCGGTGGGAGTGAGTCGAGGAGTCCCGAGGCCTCGGGCGAGAGAGTCGCCCACCTCGGCAAGGATTGAGCGGGCAGCGTCGCGGCGTATGACCGGATTCACGAGCGGGTGCTCACGATGACCGACGCGCTGAGCGCCGGCATCGCGAAGCAGTTTCCCGACAAGGTGATGTGAGGACCAGCCACCCGCCGTG
>JBOHSQ010000049.1:0-5245 GCA_050733295.1 Gemmatimonadales bacterium | reverse complement strand
GCCCGTGCCTCGAGCAGCGGCCACGGCGGGCCGACCAGCCCCGGCGGTGGCGCGAGCCTGCCCAGGAGCGCTGTCGTGCGGTCCCGCAACCCGGCGATCTCGTCGCGCGCCGAGCTGCAGGCGGGACACCCCGCAAGGTGGCTCTCGATCTCGACGCACTGCGACCGGCTCAGCCCCTGGTCCAGGTAGGCGTGCAGTTCGTCTTCAGGAATGTGCCGCATCGTCCATCCGTCGCGCTTCCTGCCGGTCGAAGGCTTCGACCAGGCGCCTGCGCGCCCGGGCGAGGGTGGTGCCGACGGCCCCGACCGCGAGGCCGGTCTGCGCGGCGATTTCGGGATAGCTCAACCCGGCGTCCCAGAGCAGGAGGATGTCGCGGTCGCGCGGAGTGAGGTCCGCCAGCGCGTCGTGGACCCGGCTCACCTGCTCGTCGTGCTCCAGCTCCTCCTCGATGGACCGCCCGGACGAAGGACGGGATCCGGGATCGGTGGTGAGGAGGGTGAGGTGCTTCTTCCGGCGCACCGCGGCACGGGCTTCGTCGCGGGCCAGGTTGGCCGCCACCGCGAAGACCCAGGCCCGGGGCTTTTCCGGGCGGTGGGCCATGGCGCGCACGAAGACCTCCTGGGCCAGGTCCTCGGCCCGGTCCGCGTCCCAGACCTTGCGGTACAGGAAACGAACCACGGCTTGGTAGGTGGTCTGGTACAGGCGCTCGAGCTCGTCGTTCACTGGTTGGCTCCCCCTGCCCGGGGGCGCCGGGCGTGTCCGGGAGACGCGCGCCGATGCTGCCGCTTGCACAGGTGAGACGGGGCGCTCACGCGTGCTGGGCCCGCTGCCACCGCGTGGCGTAGGCGCAGCCGTTGTGAATGACCGTGCGCTTGGGCGGCCACTCGAAGCAGAGCTTGGGCTTGGCCGGCCGGCCATCCTCGCGCACCCGACCGTGGAGCGTGCAGGAGACGCCGTCGGTCGGGTCCAGGTAGTCGCAGGCGGAAACCACCTCGGCCTCGAGGAACCGATCCGGCTCGTCGTCGGAACGCTTCACCTTGGACATCCACGGTGAGCGGCGCGAGCGCACCAGCGACTCGAAAGCGGTGTCGCCCTTGCGGCAGAGGATGTCGATCTGAAGATCGCGGCAGCAGGCCGCGCCCTGGGTGTTGTCGGCGGTCCGGCAGGGCGCGCCGATGCACTTGTTGACCCCGCTGCCGAGCACCGGCAGGCTGCGCCGGGGGAAGGGAAGCGTGAGGGCCTTGAGGCGCTGGTGCTCCACCACGCGGAAGCGGTCTCCACCCAGGCGGCGCGGCTGCGCCTCCCGGGGCGGTGCCACCGGAGCCGGGCCATGAAAGCCGTGGGCGCCGCACGCCGCATTGCCGTCGCTGCCCTCCATCAGCCACTTGCAGGGGAGGTGCAGCGTCGCGTCGACGAAGAGGTCGTCGTTCACCACGCGCAGGGGACCGAAGTCCAGCCGCTGGGTGTGTCCCAGCATCCAGGTCGCCTCGTGGTCGAGCGGGTCCTTGCCGCCTTCGAGCGTCCCGAGGTGGACGGTGAGGCGGATCGCGCGGCACTGCGGGCCCATCGACGCGCAAGGGGGCGGAACGCTCAATCGACACCACTCCGGCGGGGGAACTGGGTACCTGGGCGGAATGCGCGGGCACGCTGAAAGAAAGATAGGACTGCCTTCGGGGCGCGACCACCCGACGCGCCGGGACCGCGGGCTCCCATTTCCGGGGTGTGGCGGCTATACTTCGCCGCTCTTCCAGACCCTGTCAATTCGTCCCTGTGGAGGCAGTCACGCGATGCGGAAGACCCTTCTGACGGCCGGCTTCGTGCTTCTGGCCGCGGCATGTGCTGGCGAGAAGAAGGCCGACGAGCAGCCGGCCATGACCCCTGAGCAGCAGGCGCCGGCCCCCGCCGCGACCCCGGCACCGGCCGGCACCGGCACCACCCACGACGTCAACATGGTCCTCGAGGGCACGAGCTACAAGTTCGTCCCGAGCGAGCTCACCGTAAAGGCGGGCGACGTGGTGCGGTTCCACAACATGAGCGGCGGCCCGCACAACGTCGCCTTCTGGGCCGACAGCATCCCGGCCGGCGCGGCCGCGGTGCTCAACGCCGGCATGAAGGACCGGATGGGCGACCTGAGCGGTCCGATGCTGGTCGAGGCGACTGCGGTGTACGAGGTGCTCACTGCGGGCGCGCCCGCCGGCGAGTACAAGTTCTACTGCCTGCCGCACCTCGCCATGGCGATGGACGGGAAGCTCACAGTCCAGTAAGCCGTCACCTTCCCCGAAGCATACCCGCCCGCCGGATCGGTTCCGGCGGGCGGTTTTTTTCACCTACGCGAGACCCTGGCCGTGGTCCATAGTACGGCCGCGGCGACGGCGATGCCGGCCAGCGCATCGACCGCGTAGTGCATCTGGCAGTACACCACGGCCACGGTGAGCAGGATCGCGGGGAGCGCGAGCGCCATCCCGAACCGGGACGACCCCCGCCACGCCGCCATCGCGCCGGTGATCGTGGCCGCGACGTGGGAGGATGGGAACGCGGCGCCGTAAGAGCTGCCGGTCGCGAGGACGCGGTACACCAGCCGCGCGGGCCCGTTCTCGGTGAACCAGGAAGCGGGCCGGGGAAACTCGTAGTACGGCCCGGCGACGGGGAAGAAGATGAAGAAGAGGTAGCAGGCGATGAACGTGGCCATCACCGCGAGCACGTACCAGCGGAGTTCGCCGGCCTGCCGCCGCACGGCGAAGAGGATGGCCGGCGCGGGGACGATGACGTAGTACGCGAAGTAGGAGGCGTGCAGTACGGCCGACCAGAGCCGGCTGGGGTGCTCCTGCCACCACCACCGGCTCACCTGCCGGCCGAAGAGGGCCTCCTCCCAGCGCTGGACGGTGCCATCGTGCGCCGTCACTGCGCCCGCGCCACTCAGCACGTCGAGCGCCCCGTAAAGGCCGAGGAGGAGCAGGAGCGGGTAGATGTCGCGAAGGACACGCCCGGCCCGGCCCAGGTCGCCCGAGGTGGTGAGCAGCGCGAGCAGCGGAATGAGCAGGTGGGCCCCCGCGATCCAGCCGACGCCGGGATGGTCGAGCCGCGCGAGGGCCACGCCCGCAACCACGAGCGCGTAGCCGGACATCAGCCAGTCGATGGGACGGAATCGACTCAGAGCCAGCCGCGGCTGCGATACCATTCGGCGGTGAGCCGGAGCCCGGATTCGATGTCGTGATCTGCGCGCCAGCCCGCGTCGCGCTCGAGCGGCGAGGGGTCGGCGGTCCAGGCCGGGGCCAGGAACTCGTTGGCCTTGTCCACGGTGAGGAGCGTGGGCCGCCCGAAGACGCGCGCCGCCGTCTCCGAGACGAAGAGGATGGGGCGGGCCATCGGTCCGGGCAGGCGCGGTACCGCGACCTCGCGACCCACCGATCGCCCCAACGCCCGGGCGAACTGAATCTGGGTGAAGCGCTCCGGATGGCAGGCGGCATACGTTCCGCCTTCCGTCGCCGGTGCTGCCGCCGCGGCCACGAGGGCCGCCGCCAGGTCGGGCGCGTACACCGCGGACAGCTCCTGGCTGCCGTCGCCGAAGACGGGGGAGATGCCAAGCTGCTTCGCGCCGCGGAAGGCGCGGAGGAACTCGCGGTCGCGCGGGCCGTACACCATCGGCGGCCGGATGATCGTCCATGGCACCGGCGACTTCCGCACCACCACCTCCGCCTCGAGCTTGCTCCGGCCGTACGCGGTGACCGGGTGCGGCGGCTCGTCGCCCTTGAGGGGACGGCCGGGCACGGTGGGGCCCGCGGCGGCGAGGGAGGAGACGTGCACCACCCGGCGCACGCCGGCACGCTCGGCGGCGGCGAGGACGAGGGCCGTGCCCTCGGCGTTCGCGCGGCGGAACTCGGCTTCGGATAGTGCCGCGGTGAGCGCGGCGACGTGGAAGGTGGTGTCCTGGCCCTCGGAGGCACGGGCGAGCCCGGCGGCATCGTGCAGGTCGCCAGCGACCAGCCGCACCCCGCGGGCGGCGAGCGGGGCGCCCTTCGAGGTGCTCCGCACCAGGGCGGTGACCTCGTGCCCGCCCTCGAGGAGCGCGTCCACCAGGTGGCCACCCACGAACCCGGTGGCGCCCGTGACCAGCGCCCTCATACGGGCTTGTCGTACATCCTGAGCGTCTTGTAGGCCACGAAGCCCATCTTCTCGAGGCCGTGGCGGATGCTGACGTTGTCCTCGAGGGTCCAGCCGCCCTCGCCCCAGTAGATGCCACGGCTGCCGGCGCCGGTCCACACCCGGTGGTGGACGACGACATCGAGGCCGGTCCCGCGGAACTCGGGCACGACGCCGAGCAGTGCGACGCGGGCCCGCTTGATGATGCGCCGCTTGAGCCCCCAGAAGATCCGGATGAGGCCGGGGATGAGCCGGCCGTTCCGGTTGGAGCGCAGCACCTGGTTGAGGTCGGGCAGCCCGAGCGCGAAGCCCACAGGCTCGCCGCCGGCGGTTTCCGCGATGGCGACCATCTCCGGGATCACCACCGGACGGAACTGCTTGGCCAGGTGCTCGATCTCCGCATCCGTCATGGGGATGAAGCCCCAGTTCTTCTCCCAGCACTTGTTGTAGAGGACCTTCACCCGGTCCACTTCGGCGTCGAAGTCGTCGACCTTGAGGTAGCGGAGCTTCACGCCGTAGCGCTTGGCGATGATCTCCTCGGCCCGGAGCGCGCGTGCCGGCGGGATCGCGTAATGCTCGGCGTGCCCGCCCTCGTAGAGTATCAGGTCCTTCACCTTGGCGAAGCCCGCGCGCTCGACCAGCCGGCCGTAGTAGGGCGGGTGCCAGGGGGTGAGCAGCACGTTCGGCGTCTCGAACCCCTCGACCAGGAGGCCGCAGTCGTCGTTCACCGAGAACGAGGCCGGCCCCCGCATCACCGGCAGCCCGCGTGCGCGGATCCAGCCGCCGGCGGCCTCGAAGAGCGCGTCGGCCACGGTCTGGTCGTCGGCGCACTCGAACCAGCCGAAGAAGCCGACCCGGTCGTCGGGATGGGTCTCGTAGTGGAGCCGGTTGTCGATGGCCGAGATCCGGCCGACGACCTTCCCGTCGCGCTCGGCCAGGAAGTACTCGGCCACGGCGTGCTCGAAGAACGGGTTCTTCTTCCGGTCGAGCTGGGTCCGGACGTCGAAGCGAAGCGGCGGAACCCAGTTGGGCTCCGCCGCCAGCAGGCGATACGGCAGGTCGATGAAGCGGGAGAGGTCGGCGGCGGTCCGGACCGCCCGGACCG
>JBOHSQ010000048.1:0-2440 GCA_050733295.1 Gemmatimonadales bacterium | reverse complement strand
GCCCAGTAGTACCACGCCATCGCAAATCCGGAATCGGCCCGGACCGCAGCGCCGAGATGTCCCTCGGCGGCAGCGAACCTGCGGCCGAAGTACTCACGCAATCCGGCGTCGTACGCCCGATAGGCCGCGAGGGACCGGGTGGTGAGGTCGGCGATCGGGCCAGCTGGTGCGAGAATGCCAAGATCCGCCACCAGCTGGAGCGAGGCACTGTCGGCGAGGACGAAGGGGTCGGCTCCCTGCACCGAGTAGGCCCCCAACACCGCACCGGTGGCCACGTCGACGCGCCGCAGGTCGAGCCGGATCCGGCCCCCGCCGAGATCGAAGAGCGCGCCGTCCAGCAGCTCGGTGGCTCCGGCGTGCCGCGCCGCGCTCATGAAGCCGGCGGTGGTCGAGTCGAAGGAGGCGAGCTGCGCGAGCAGTTCGTAGACCCGCGGGGTGCTGATCACGCGGAGCCCCGGGGCACGGGCCAGATCGGTGGCGATCATGTCAGCCAGCGGGCGACCCAGCTCGGTTCTCGCTCCCCCGCCGTAGTCCTCGATGTGACCGACCATGAGGACCGTTGAAGGGGCGGGCGAGGGATAGCGGCGTAGCAAGAGGACCGCAGCAAGGCCGAGGATTGCCACCGCGGTGAGGACGAAGAGGCGGTGAACGGGGGGTCGGCGGCCTTCGGGCGCGACGATGGGTTCAGGGCCTCGGTGAACGGGGGGTCGGCGGCCTTCGCTTGCGATGGCGGGTTCGGGGTCTCGGTGAACGGGGGGTTCCGCGGGCCGGGTCCGGATGCGCTCGGCGAGGGCGACGATCTCGCGATCCGCGGGCACGTCCAGCTCCTGCGCCACGAGGGCCTGGTAGACGCGAGCGTGACGGAGCGCGCCCGCTGGGTCGCCGGCCGACTCGTAGGCGCGCATGAGCGCGGCCGCCACGCGCGCATTCAGGGGATCGAGGGAGGCGAGCTTGCGCCACCAGCCCACCGCCGTGCGAGGATCGCCGTCCTGCGTCGCGCGGGAGGCGAGCTGCTCGAGCAACTCCGCGTAATCGTGCGCCAGCGCCTGTCGTTCGTCCTCCACCCAGCGCTCGAACTCGGCGACACCGGGAAGGTGGAAGCCGTCCAGGAAGGGCCCGCCGTAGAGCTCCGCTGCCTTCTCCCGGCTCCCTTCCCGCCGCAACGACTCGAATTCCGCCACGTCGCTGGTGACCAGGGCGGGATTGAGGCGGAGCTCCTGGGTGCCGAGGAAGGCCTCGCCACCACCCATGCCCTGACGCAGGGCGTAGAGCGCCTGGCTCAGGATCCGGCGGGCACGCTCATCGTCGGTGTCGGGCCAGAGGAAGGCGACGAGCCGGTCGCGGGAGAGGCCGCGATCGCCGGCCCGGGCGAGGAGGGCGAGCAACGCCAGGCGTCGCGGCTGGGCGGCCTCTCCCGCCAGCAGTCCCGTTGCGTCGCGCGCGGAGAGCCCACCCAACGTCTGGATTCGCAAGGATTTGGGACGCCTTGAGACGACCTTGAGAGCGTCTGGATGCCGATCGGTAACGTAGGCGCCGTCGAGAGGGCCGGCAAGCAAACCACGGCCCCGACGGAACCGGACCACGACCTACACCCGATCAGGAGACTACCATGCGTTCCACGATCTTCCTCAGCCTGACGCTCGGGGCCCTGGCACTGGGCGCCTGCAGCGAGGACAGCACCACCGCACCGTCTGCCGATGCGGCACCCGAACTGGCGAAGGGCGGCAAGCGGGGCTCGGTCGCCTTCGCGCACAAGGAGGCCGACGGCACGTTCCAGGTCTACACCATGATGCCGAGCGGCGCAGGCCTCAAGCGCATCACGTCCGGCCCATCCAGCAATTACAGCCCGCGGTGGACTCCGGACCGGAGCAAGCTGGTCTTCGTGAGCAACCGGGACGGGGACGAGCACATCTACGTCATGAGTGCGGACGGGAGCAATGCGGCGCGGCTCACCCAGGGCACGTGCGTCGAGCGGTATCCCGCCCCCTCGCCGGACGGCACGAAGATCGCCTTCGAGCGAGCCTGCGGCGAGGTGGGCATCTTCTCGATCAAGCTGGACGGCACCAACCTGAGCCGGCTCAGCTACGGCGGCACCCAGCCCTCGTGGCACCCGACCGGAGTGTACGTCTCCTACGCCGTGCTGGACGTGTTCGGTTACTACGACATCGCGGGCGTAACCGTTGGCGACCTCACCCCTTTCCCCGTCGTCAACTGCGGGATCGCGGTCGACTGCAAGGCCCCGGCCTGGAGCCCCGAAGGCCGGACGGCGTACTGGTCGAGCCAAAACGGCGGGAGCATCCGCCTCATCGGCAACGGCCTCCCGCCGGCGGGCATCGAACTGGCCCGCAACATCGGGCCGGCTTCGGAGACAGCGCATGCGCCGACGTGGTCGCCGGACGGGAAGAAGGTCCTGTTCACGGCGTCCATCGAGGGCGTGGAC
>JBOHSQ010000047.1:0-2946 GCA_050733295.1 Gemmatimonadales bacterium | reverse complement strand
CTCTCGAGCCGCGGCCAGCACCAGGTCACCGGCCATCACGAGGGTTTCCTTGTTCGCCAGGGCCACCCGCTTGCCAGCACGGAGGGCAGCCAGCGTCGCGTCGAGCCCCGCGGCCCCGACGACGGCGTTCACCACGATGTCCACGTCGTCCCGGGTGGCCGCCTGCACCAGCACGCCGGGGCCGCTCGGCACGCCGTTCGGCCGGGGAGGCTCGACCACCCCGACGAAGCCGGGCCTCCACTCCGCCGCCTGACGCTCGAGCAGGTCGAGGTTGCTCCCCGCGGTGAGGGCGGCGACGCGGAAGTGGTCGCGCTGGCGGTCGAGGACGGCCAGCGTGCTCCGGCCAATGGAACCGGTAGAACCGAGGATCGCGACGCCCTGCATCAGATCACGCCGAAGAGCCGGTAGAGCGCCGCGGTGACGGGAAGGACGACATAGAGCGAGTCGAATCGGTCGAGCACGCCGCCGTGACCGGGGATGAGGTTCGAGGAATCCTTGAGGCCGACCTCGCGCTTGAACAGTGACTCGGCCAGGTCGCCAAGCTGCCCCAGGGAGCCGACCCCGGCCGCGATCAGGAGCCCTTGCCAGACCGGGAAGTCCACGCCCGCCGGGGCCAGCGCAACTCGATGATACACCGGTACGACGAGGAGGGCAGCGAGAAATCCTCCCACGGTGCCGGACCAGGTCTTGCCCGGGCTGACCGAGGGCCAGAGTTTCGCGCCGCCCATGCGCTGCCCGACGAACATCGCCGCGGAGTCGCACACCCAGGTGATCACCAGCGGCATGAAGACCAGGGCGGTGCCCGGCCAGGAACGGGTGCCGTGTCCCTGGTGACGGATGGCGATGAGGAACGCCGGAAGCGCACCGGCGTAAAGCGGGCCGAGGAGCGTGACCGCGGCCGAGCCGAGCGGATGCTCGCCGGGAGCAAGCCTTACGAGCGTGCCGAGAAGCAGGAGCACAATGAGGAGGCCGGTCACATAGGGCCATGCCCCGGCGACCAGCGAGGCGACCTCCTCGCTCCGGGCCACTGCCCAGGCAACTGGTGCGAAGGCGGCGGCAAGTACGAAGCCCCAGGCCCGCCACGGCCGGAGACCCTGCCGCTCCGCGAAGCCGAACAGCTCACGGGTACCGAGCGCGCCGGCCAGCGCGACCAGTGCCACGAGCGGCCAGCCACCCAGCCAGACAAGCCCGAATGCCGCGGGGATGGCGACGGCCGCGAACGCGACCCGCCGCACCATGTTCGAAGCCATCAGGCGGTGACCCGCCCGAACCGGCGCTCCCGCCGCTGGAAATCGAGGATGGCCTGCCAGAGATGGCGGCGGGTGAAGTCGGGCCAGAGGACGGGCGTCACCCACAGCTCGGCGTAGGCCACCTGCCAGAGCAGAAAGTTGGAGAGGCGCATCTCACCCGAGGTGCGGATGAGCAGGTCCGGATCGGGCAGCGACGCGGTGTAGAGGCGCGCGGCGATGGCTGCCTCGTCGATGCCTGCAGGGTCGAGCCTGCCCGCGGCCGCCTCCTCCGCCAGCTGCCGCGCGGCACGGGCGATCTCGTCGCGCGAGCCGTAGGAGATGCAGAGGTTGAGCACGAGGCCCTGCCCGCCGGCGGTCTCGGCGACGATCCGGTCCACCGCCCCGCGGGCCGCGGAGCCCAGCCGCTCCAACTCGCCCAGGACGCGCACGCTGACCCCGTTCCGGCGCAGCTCCTCGCGCTCGGCCGCCACGTACTCCTCGAGGAGCGCCATGAGGGCGTCGATCTCCTCGGGCGGGCGCTTCCAGTTCTCCTGGCTGAAGGCGAACAGGGTGAGCACGTGGACACCGGCCGCCAGGCAGCCCTCGACGACCTCGCGCACCGCCTTCATGCCGGCCTGGTGCCCGAACGGGCGGGGCAGCCGGCGCCGGGCCGCCCAGCGCCCATTGCCGTCCATGATGACGGCGACGTGAGTCGGTACGCCGCCGCGCAGGCGCAGCCTTTCGAGGAGCTGTTCGGCGGACTGGTCGGCCATCAGACTTCCATCAGCTCCGCTTCCTTGGCGTGCAGGAGCTTGTCGATGGCACTGGTGTGGTCGTCGGTGAGCTTCTGGACTTCCTTCTCGGCGCGGGAGCGCTCGTCCTCGGACAGCTTCTCCAGCTTCTTGACCCGCTGGAGGCCCTCGTGCCGGGCATGTCGCACTCCCACCTTCCCGTCCTCGGCGAGCTTGTGCGTCAGCCGGACCAGGTCCTTGCGGCGCTCCTCGGAGAGCGGCGGGATCGGCACGCGGATCAGGTTGCCCTGGGAGGCGGGGTTGAGCCCGAGGTCGCCGTCGCGAATGGCCTTCTCGATGGCGCCCGTCAGCCCCTTGTCGAAGGGCTGTACGGTGAGGAGCCGGGGCTCGGGCGCATTCACCAGCGCCACCTGGTTGAGCGGGAGCATCTGGCCGTAGGCCTCGACCCGCACCAGGTCGAGCAGGGCCGTGGAGGCCTTGCCGCTGCGGAGCCCGGACAATTCCCGGCGGGTGTTCTCGACCGACTTGTCCATCAACTCGCGGGTGGCCTTCAGCGCCTCGGCAATGGTCGTCATCGGACGATCGTCCCCACCCGTTCGCCCCGCAGCACGCGCGCGATGGCCCCGGGCTGGTTGAGGTTGAACACCACGATCGGCAGGCGGTTCTCCTTGCACAGCGCAAACGCATTCGCGTCCATCACGGCGTAGCCGTTCACGATCGCGTCCTGGTAGCTCAGCTCGGGGATGAACTTCGCGGCCGGGTCCTTCCGCGGGTCCGCGGTGAAGATCCCGTCCACGTTGGTGCCCTTCAGGATGACCTCGGCCTCGACCTCGAGGGCGCGGAGTACGCCCGCGGTGTCGGTGGAGAAGAACGGGTTCCCGGTGCCCGCCGCGAAGATGACCAGCCGCCCCTTCTCGAGGTGCCGCACCGCCCGCCGCCGGATGTAGGGCTCGCAGACGCGGTTC
>JBOHSQ010000046.1:0-6885 GCA_050733295.1 Gemmatimonadales bacterium | reverse complement strand
GGCCCGTGCGCGCCCGCCAGCTGCAAGCGCCGGTTAGGACGCGGCCTTGCCGGTCGAGCCCCGCGCCCACTCCGGTCCTGGGCCACCCCACCTGCCCGGAAGGGACGCCGCGATCCCCGAACGCCGCGCCAGCCTGCCCGGACCTTCCCGCAGCGCCCCCTGGTCCACGAGCGGGCTTGCCCGCTTCCCGAGCGGGGCGCCGTGCACGGAGGACCGCCCCGCACCAACCACCAACAGGAAGCCGGCCAGTCCAGTGAACCCCGATCTCGGCAGGGCAGGCGACCTAACTCTATTTGGACCCCACCTGCCGGGCCCGTTCTCTTGGTTGAATCCTGCCGAACTGTAGTAAACGCAACCTAAATCTGGAAGCGGTGCTTGCCCTCCTGTCCGAGGGCGTCCGCGGGGCTGCGTACGCCGCGGCCGCCGCGGTTGAGGACGTGGGTGTAGATCATGGTGGTGGACACGTCCCGATGACCGAGGAGTTCCTGGACGGTGCGGATGTCGTAGCCGGCCTCGAGGAGGTGGGTGGCGAATGAATGCCGGAAGGTGTGGCAGGTGGCCCGCTTGGGGATGCCGGAGGCGCGGACCGCCCGGGCGACGGCGCGCTGGACGACGGAGGGGTGACGGTGGTGGCGACGCAAGTTTCCGCTCTCCGCATCCCGGTAACGCCGCCGAGCCGGGAACACCCACTGCCAAGGCCAGCTGCGCCCCGCCCCGGGAAACTTGCGGTCGAGCGCCTCGGGCAGCTCCACCCAACCGGCTCCCTGTCTGAGGTCCTCCTCGTGCACCGCGCGGACTTGGGCAAGGTGGACCTCAAGCAGGGCCGCGGCCGTGTCGGCGAGCATGGTGACCCGGTCTCGCCCCCACTTGGGGCGGCGGAGCCGGAGTTCCCGTCGCTCCAGGTCCACGTCCTTGACCCGAAGCGTGAGCGCCTCGAGCAGCCGGAGACCGCTTCCGTATTGCAGGAGGCCCACCAGGTGATCCGTGCCGCGGAGCTCGGCGAGGACGCGGGCCACCTCACCGGGATTGAGCACGACGGGCAGCCGGGCCGGTGCCCTGGCCCGGGGAAGGTCGCCGAGCGATGCGAGGGGCCGACCGAGCACTGCGGAGTAGAGGAAAAGGAGGGCGGCGAGGGCCTGATTCTGCGTGGCCGCGGCGACCTTGCGGTCGACGGCGAGCCAGGTGAGGAAAGCGACGACCTCGGCCTCGCCGAGCTCGCCCGGATGGCGGTTGCCGTGGAAGCGAATGAAGCGGCGGACCCAATCGGTGTAGGCGTCGACGGTGCGGGGACTGAAGTGCCGGAGGCGCAGATTGGCTTGCAGGGTACGCAGGAAGGGCGATTTGGGCTGCATCGGTGGTGGCGGAGAAGGGTGGCACGCGCCGCCCCGCCCGTCATCATCCCGATCCTGCCTCGTGTACCACAATCGTGCGGAACTACCAGCGGCTCCGGGTGCCGACTTCGGTTACCGCGATGAGGGGTTGAGGAAGCCTGCCGACGGGGAGGGAGGAAGCATGCCGACGCGGCGGGTGGTCACCCTGCTCGTGGCGCAACGCCACCGAAGGTCAGATACCCGAAGAACCCGGCGCCGAGAACATAGCAACCCGTCACCGCCCAGAACGCCGGCGCGGTGATTCCCGCCTCGATCCCACGCGCCGCAAGCAGGAGTGCGCCGACCGTCAGGTGGGTCTGATTCCCCGCCACGACCGCCCGTCCGTAGATGCCGCCAAGGACGGCCCCCCGGGCCACCCAGTTCATCGCACCGAAGCCGAGCATGGCGGCCCCGAGGAGTTGGAGCAGCGTGCCGTCCTCCGAGCCTCCGAACAGCAAGCCACTCGCTCCGTCGGGTGCGAACAGCAGGACTGCCCCGCACGCCGCACAGCACAATGCGAAGACCGTCATGCCTGCACGCACTCGCCACTGGGTCAGGTCCGGGGTCATGGTTTCACCCGTTCAATGGAGCGCTTCAGCGCCTGGTTCGGCGGCCTATGTGGCGGCCGGGCTCGCCGCCACGGCCTCGATTTCGAGGAGCCATGGCGAGCTGAGCGTCCTCGCGACCACGACCGTCAGGGCAGGACGCGCCGGGCCGAGGATCGCCTGGCGGATCCGACTGTTGGGCTCCGCCTGATCGGGATCCGTCAGGAACGTGGTGACCTTCACCAGGTGCTCCGGGCCCATCCCGGCAGCCGCAAGCGCGGCGAGCGCGTTCGCCCAGGCGGCTTCGCATTGCGCCTCGAAGCCCGCCGGCACGGTGCCGTCCGGCCGTTCGGGTACCTGGCCACTGATGAACAGCAGGCGGGCCCCGGCCGGCACCTCGAGGGCGTGGGAGTAGTGGCCAACCGCGGGTGCGATGGTCGCCGGATTGTGGTGCTTGAACATGATTCGCCGCTTCCCGATGATCGTGGCCGCCCAGGCACGAATGTCAGGTGCCACCCTGCCGCCGGGGCTCGTCGGCTGCGTGCGCGGGTCAGGCGTCTGCGGGCGCAAGGACGCGCCAGCCGCCCTCCAGCAGCGGTACCGTGGCACACGCCGGCCCGCCATCCGCTGCCGTCCCGGCGATCAGGGCTTCCAGCCGCGCCCCAGGATTCTGCTCGACGCTCTCGATCAATTGCCGGGTGATCCCCGTGAGTGACACCTTGGCTCGACGATCCCAGCAGGAATCGGCCTGGCCTGCCCGCTGCCCGGAGTTCACGTACACGAACCGGCCGTCTGGCGGGCCCTGGGTCACGCGGCCGAGCAACGTGGGCTGACCGCCAGAGCGAGGGGCTCCGACCCTTACGCTGACATCGAAGGCGACCAGCGCATCGGCACGCTCGCTCGGCTCGACCAGATCGCCCCGCCCGCCCTGAATCGCCCACGCTACCCCGGGCGGAGGCCCGACCACGGTGATACGCAGGGGTAATTCGCGCACCTTCGCCTCCGTGCCCTTGGCCATCGGCGGTCCTCCCAAGGCGCCCGGCACACCGCTGCCGGCTAGGTGCGGGCGCCGCAGCAGCTCCTGACGGGGGCACGCAGGCGGTTGGCCCGCCCACCACGCGCAGGGAGCAATCTCACGCACCACACCCGTCATTCGCCACCGGCCGGCGACACGGACCAGGGGCCGTTCGTGGATGATGGTGGAGATGCGCTGTCGCTCCACACCGCCGTCGAGGCGAACGACCCGCACGAACCGTTGTGAGGAGTAGGCGAGCACCGTATCGGTCGTGATGACGCGCACCCTGTCGAGGACTTCCACCAGGGTGTCGACCCGGGCGGTCATGTCCATGCGGCGTTGGAGGTCGGCCCGCAACTGGGCCGAGGCCGGCCTGGGCGGACGCCGGCGCGGGAGCGATTGCGAGCGCCGCAGGGACCAGCGCCCACACCGACCTGGAGGAAACCATGCGTACCTCCTGCATCATGGCCGACCACGATCCACCGGGTTTCCAGTACGGCGCCGCCGGTCGCGCAGCCGATCAACACGCCACAGCAACCGTGAGACGACGACGCCCGCCGCGCGGGGCGACGGGCGTCGGGAGGACACCGGGAAGTGCCAGGGCCGCGGAGTCGGGGCGGCCGGTGCAGCCGCTACGCCCGATGCCGCCTGGCGCGGTCACGGCCGCAGGCGTACCCGCTCGATCCGGCGGATGGGGGCGTCGGCGCCGCTGGGCGAGACGACGTCGAGTGAGACGATCCCGCCGGAGCCCGCCGCCTGGCGGAGCGCATTGCGCAGCTCCGCCTCGGTGGCAACCGGCTTGCCCTCGACCCGCACGATGACGTCCACGCGCCCGCCTTCCTCCGCGGGCACGAGGTTCTGGGCGGCCGGACCATCGCGCTCGACGTCCACCACGAGCAGGCCGCGCGTGCTGCCCGGAAGCCCGACCTGCTGGGCCTCGTTGGCCGAGGAGAGCGGCACCACCGAAATCCCGAGCGACTCGAACGAGAAGCCCTCATCGGGGACCTCGCCCTCGGCGGCCGCCAGCTCGCGCGGCTCGGGCTCGGGCGCAATGAGCCGGGTGAGCTTCACGTTCACGGTGGCGCGCTCACCGCCCTTCCGGGCGACGTCGATCCTGACCACGTCACCCGGCTTGCGGAAGCCGATCTCGGTCTGGAGTTGGGCCACGTAGTCGACCCGCTTGCCGTTCACCGCGATGATGACGTCGCCGCGCTGCAGGCCGGCCTTCTCGGCGGGCGAATCGTCGGAGAAGTTCTGGACCACGACGCCGCGGATGCGGTCGAGCCCGACGTAGGCCGCGTCGTTGGGGCCGGCCTCGTCGATGGTGACGCCCAGCGCCGCGCGCTCGACCCGGCCGGTGGCGATGAGCTGGTCCATCACCGACCGCGCCAGGTTGATCGGGATGGCGAAGCCGTAGCCCATGTTGAAGCCGGTCTCGGAGGCGATGGCGCTGTTCACGCCGATCACCTCGCCGCGCACGTTCACCAGCGGGCCGCCGGAGTTGCCGGGGTTGATGGCGGCGTCGGTCTGGATGAAGTCCTGGATGCTGCGCTCGCTGAAGCCGGGCAGGGCCAGGCGGCCGCGCCCCTTGGCGCTCACGATGCCGGAGGTGACGGTGAACTGGAGCTGGTTGCCGAGGGGGTTGCCGATGGCCAGCACCCATTCGCCGACCCGGGCGTCGTCGCTGTTGCCGAGTGCTGCGGGGACGAGGTTGTCGGCGTCCACCTTGAGGACGGCGACGTCGGTGTTGGGGTCGGACCCGATGACGCGGGCGGGATACTCGCGCCGGTCCTCGAGGTGCACGATGACCCGGCGGGCCTCCTCGACCACGTGATGGTTGGTGAGGATGTAGCCGTCGCGGGAGACGACGAAGCCGGACCCGCCCGACTGGACGGTGCCCGGCTCACGCTCCCGGCGGGGGCCGAAGAACTGCTCGAAGCCTGGAGGCAGGCGGCGGCGGGACACCTCGCGCTCCGCCTCGATGAACACCACGCTGGGCTTGACGGCCCCGGCCACGGCGGCGAAGGCGTCGCTCAGGTCGGCGAGCGGGGCCGCGGCTGCCGGCAGTGTCGGCGCAGTGACCTGCTCGACCACCCGGGAGGCCGTGGGCTGCACCTGCAGCTCGGCGCCCTGCTGGGCGGCGGAGGCCCGGGGGAGGTCGAGGAGGCCGGAGAAGAGGAGGCCGAGGGCGAAGGTCAACCCTACGAGGCCACCGAACTTGAGCCAATTCCTGGCGCGAGAGGACATCCGTCTGGATCCTGATCCGTCCTGCATTGTTTCCTGGTCCGAAGGGGCAGCTTCTGAATACTAACGGATGCGTGAGGGGAAGGTTCCGTTACGGCCGGCGGGCAGGGCCGGCGCGAAGACCGGCCCCCTGACGCCCCCGCTGCCTACTTGTTCTCGTCCACGATTTCGTAGTCGGCCTCGACCACGTCGTCCTTCTTTTCGCCCGCGGCGCCGGCTGCGTCGGCCCCGGCCCCGGTGGGCTGCTCCTGGGCCTGCTGGGCCTGGTACATCGAGGCGCCGGCGGCGGAGAAGGCGGCATTGAGCTCGTCGAGCGCCGCGCGGATGGCGGCGGCGTCGCCGGTGCGGAGCGACTCCTTGCCGGCCTCGATGGCCTTGCTCAGCCGGTCCCTGGCATCGGCCGACAGCTTGTCCACCCACTCCTTGCTGTCCTTCTCCACCCGGTAGACCAGGCTGTCGAGCTGGTTGCGCTGCTCGATGGTCTCCCGGCGCTGCTTGTCCTCGCTGGCGTGCAGCTCCGCGGCCTTCACCATCTTGTCGATGTCGGTGTCGCTCAGCCCGCTGGACGCCTCGATCCGGATCTTCTGCTCCTTGCCGGTGGCCTTGTCCTTGGCGCTCACGTGCAGGATGCCGTTGGCGTCGATGTCGAAGGCGACCTCGACCTGCGGCATGCCGCGCGGAGCGGGCGGGATCCCGGTGAGCTGGAACTTTCCGATGGTGCGGTTGTCCGCCGCCATCTGCCGCTCGCCCTGGAGCACGTGGATCTCCACCGTGGTCTGGTTGTCCTCGGCGGTGGAGAAGGTCTCCGACTTCTTGGTCGGGATGGTCGTGTTCCGCTGGATCAGCACGGTGGTGACGCCGCCCAGCGTCTCGATGCCGAGCGAGAGCGGGGTCACGTCGAGGAGCAGGACGTCCTTGACCTCGCCGCCGAGCACGCCGCCCTGGATGGCCGCACCGATCGCGACGACCTCGTCGGGGTTCACGGAGCGGTTGGGCTCCTTCCCGAAGAAGTCCTTCACGATCTGCTGGATCTTGGGGATACGGGTCGAGCCGCCCACCAGGATCACCTCGTCCACCGCCTTGGGGTCGAGCCCAGCATCCTTCAGCGCCTGTTGCATCGGCGGAATGGTGCGCTGGATCAGGTCGTCCACCAGCTGCTCGAACTTGGCCCGGGTGAGGCTCAGGTTGAGGTGCTTGGGACCGGACTGGTCCGCCGTGATGAAGGGCAGGTTGATGTCGGTCTGAGTAGTGGTGGAGAGCTCCATCTTGGCCTTCTCCGCCGCCTCCTTCAGACGCTGCAGCGCCATCGGGTCCTTGGAGAGGTCGATGCCCTGGTCCTTCTTGAACTCCGCGACCAGCCAGTCGATCAGCCGCTGGTCGAAGTCGTCGCCGCCCAGGTGGGTGTCGCCGTTGGTGCTCTTGACCTCGAACACGCCCTCGGCCAGCTCCAGCACCGAGATGTCGTAGGTGCCGCCGCCCAGGTCGAAGACCGCGATCTTCTCTTCCTTCTTCTTGTCGAGCCCGTACGCCAGCGCCGCCGCGGTCGGCTCGTTGATGATCCGGAGCACCTCGAGGCCCGCGATCTTGCCGGCGTCCTTGGTGGCCTGGCGCTGGGCGTCGTTGAAGTAGGCGGGCACGGTGATGACCGCCTTCTCCAGGGAGGCGCCGAGGTGGTCCTCCGCCGCCTCCTTCAGGGCGCGCAGGACCCGCG
>JBOHSQ010000045.1:0-3818 GCA_050733295.1 Gemmatimonadales bacterium | reverse complement strand
GCCGGGACTGGTGTCGCCGCCGCCGTGTCAGGCCGGGTGAGGGTAGGGTCCACCGGAAACACGGGCAGCAGGGTAGACGCGCGCGAACCCGTCACGACCATCACGTGCACCGCATAGGACGGACTGGCCGCGGGGCGTAGCAGGTAGACGCGCTCCCATCCCTTCTGCTCCCGCACTTGTGCGACCACCGTTCCCACCGGAATGCCTCGCGGGTACACCCCGCCAAGGCCGGAGGTCACCACCAGGGTGCCGACTGCAATCGAGTCCCGGTAGGGCACGCCGCGGAGCTCCATGAGCGATTCCGAGGGCGACTCGGGCGAGGTCGCCGCCACGATGCCGGCGACGGCGCCGTCGGCGGTGACCGCACTGGCACGGAATTCCGGATGAGCCCAGGTCATCGCCACGCTCTGGCCCGGATCGGCGGTGCGCACCACGCCGAGGAGTCCCTCGGGCGTCAGGACGGGCTGGAACGGCTGGACGCCCTGCCGGCTGCCGGCGCTCAGGAGGAGGCTCCGCGCGTCCGAGGGCTGGGGCTGGTGCAGGATCTCGGCGGGGACGAAGGTGAGCTCGGGACGCCGGGCGAGCCCGACCAGCAGGCGCAGCGCCGCGTTCTCCGCCGCGAGCGGGGCGAGCGCCCGGACCTGGAGAGTAGCGGTGTCGCGCTGGGCCTCGGCGGCATCGAAGCGGGCGCGGCTGGTGCGTCCCTCGACGGCGCGCTGCTGGAGCCAGACGAGCGGGGCCAGCACCGTGCGCCGCACCCCGGCAGCGATCGGTTCGGCGATGCGGGGCGGAAGGAAGAGGGCGGCGACCGACAATCCGAGGCAGAGAAGGAACGACGCGGTGTCGCGACGGCCCTGGGTGCGATCGAGCACGGAAACGCTCAGGTAGAGAGGACGCTCCGGTACTTCTCGAAGTCGTCGAGAATGCGACCGGTGCCCCGGACCACGCAGGTCAGCGGATCCTCGTCCACGTGGATGGGCAGACCGGTTTCCTGCGCCAGCAGGACGTCGAGCCCCCGGATGAGCGCGCCGCCGCCGGTCATGATGATTCCGCGGTCCACGATGTCACTGGCCAGCTCGGGCGGCGTGATCTCGAGCGCGCGGCGCACCGCGTCGACCACCTGCTGGATCGGCTCCTGTACCGCCTCGCGGATCTCGCTGGAGTGGACCCGGACGGTCTTCGGGATGCCGGAGACGAGGTCGCGGCCCTGGACCTCCATCTCCCGCTCCTCGCCCACCGGGGCGGCGGAGCCGATCTTGATCTTGATCGCCTCCGCGGTCGGCTCGCCCACCAGCAGGTTGTAGTTCTTTCGCATGAACTGCACGATGGCCTGGTCGAGCTCGTCGCCGCCGACCCGGATCGAGGTGTCGGACACGATGCCGGAGAGCGCGATCACCGCGATCTCGGTGGTGCCGCCGCCGATGTCGATGACCATGTTGCCGGTGGGCGTCTCGACCGGCAGCCCCACCCCGATGGCGGCAGCCATCGGCTCGGCCACCATCCAGACCTGCTTCGCGCCCGCAGTCTCGGCCGAGTCGCGCACGGCGCGGCGCTCGACCTCCGTGATGCCGGACGGCACGCAGACGATCACCTTGGGCTTCACCCGGAAGACGTGCTTCTCGATGATCGTCTTGAGGAAGTACCGCAGCATCTTCTCGGTCACATCGAAGTCGGCGATGACCCCGTCCTTGAGCGGGCGCACCGCCATGATGCCGTCGGGCGTGCGCCCCAGCATCCGCTTCGCCTCGAGCCCGATGCCCTTGATCTTGCCGGATGCCTTCTCGATGGCGACGACCGAGGGCTCGTTGAGCACGATGCCCTCACCCTTGACGTAGATCAACGTGTTGGCCGTGCCGAGGTCCACCGCGATCTCGGTCGCGGGGAGCAGGCTCCCGAGGCTGAACCGGGACAGTTTCATCGTGTCGCCGAAGTCGGTCGTTGAGGTCGGGGTCGCCCTAACGTAACGACCCCCGGAAATCGAAACAAGCGCAGGACTTAGCTCCCCGTGCTGCCGAATCCGCCGGCGCCGCGCGGCGTGGCCGGCAGGAGCTCCACGGCGTCGAGCTCTGGGGCCTCGACACGCGCGAACACCATCTGCGCGATCCGCATCCCGCGGGTCACCCGGAAGGACTGCTGCCCGAGGTTGACCAATGCCACCATGAGCTCGCCCCGGTAGTCGCTGTCGATGGTGGCGGGCGTGTTCGGCAGCGTGATCCCGTGGCTCAGGGCGAGCCCGGAACGGGGCCGCAGCTGGCACTCCCAGCCTTCAGGCAGCGCGATGGCGAACCCGGTGGCCACGAGCCGCCGCTCCATCGGCGCCAGCTCCGCATCCTCGGCGCTGGCCAGGTCGTACCCGGCCGACCCCGGTGTCTGGCGCGCCGGGATCGGCAGGCCGTCGCCATGCGGCAGCCGGGTGATCTGGACCCGGGCCATCGGTCAGAGCACCGACTGCACGTCGACCAGCGGGAGGCCGAAGGCCTCGGCCACGCCGGGGTAGACCACCTTTCCTTCCACCACATTGAGCCCGAGCGCCAGGGATGAGTCGGCGGCGCAGGCGGCCTTCCAGCCCTTCTTTGCCAGCTTCATGCCGTAGGGCAGCGTGGCGTTGGTGAGCGCCAGGGTGCTGGTCCGGGGTACGCCGCCCGGCATGTTGGCTACCGCATAATGCAGGATTCCATCCACGAAGTAGGTGGGATCCTCATGGGTGGTGGGCTTGATGGTCTCCACGCACCCACCCTGGTCCACCGCCACGTCCACGATCACCGACCCCGGCTTCATGCGCTTGAGGTCGGCCCGCTTCACCAGGTGGGGGGCCTTCGCGCCCGGGAGCAGGACCGCACCGACCAGAAGGTCGGCGGTGCTGATCTGCTCCAGGATGTTGTAACGGTTCGAGTAGGCCGTATCCACGTTGGCCGGCATCACGTCATCGAGGTAGCGGAGCCGGTCGAGCGAGATGTCGAGGATGGTGACGTGCGCACCGAGTCCCGCGGCCATCTTGGCCGCGTTGGTGCCGACCACCCCGCCACCGATGATTACCACCCGGCCTGGGGCCACGCCGGGGACGCCGCCGAGAAGGATTCCGCTGCCGCCGTGGACTTTCTCGAGGTACTTGGCGCCCTCCTGCACCGCCATTCGCCCGGCGACCTCGGACATCGGTGTGAGGAGGGGCAGGTCCCCGCCCGGGAGCTGTACCGTCTCGTAGGCCACGGCGATCGCCTTGGAGGCGATCACGGCCCTGGTGAGGGCCTCGTCGGCGGCGAAGTGGAAGTAGGTGTAGATCAGCTGTCCGGCGCGCATCCGGGGCCACTCGACAGCGATGGGCTCCTTGACCTTGAAGATCATGTCGGCCTTGGCCCAGACCTCGTCGGCGGTCGCGAGGGTCTTCGCACCCGCCGCCACGAACGCCGCATCGGGGAACCCGCTGCCCTGACCGGCGCCCTGCTCCACGAACACCTCGTGCCCGGCACCGACCAGCGCTTCCGCACCCGCCGGCACCAGCGCGATGCGGTTCTCGTTGGTCTTGATCTCCTTCGGGACGCCGATGAGCATCGTTCCAAACCCCGGTCAGGATGAAAAGTTGAGGTGTCCGTGATCCAGTGTCCGACGCCTTACGCTCCCGGCCCGAGCCGCAGCACGGTCTGACGCGCCGGGTCGAAGAACTCCGCGGCCACGGCGGCCACGGTTTCGGGTGTCACTGCCTCGATCTCCGCGAGGAGACTGTCCAGCGGCCGCCACGGCTCCTGGTTGAGCTCCACGGTGGCGAGACGATGCATCCGGCTGGCGGGGTTCTCGAGCGCCAGCACCAGCTGGCCCTGGAG
>JBOHSQ010000044.1:0-15787 GCA_050733295.1 Gemmatimonadales bacterium | reverse complement strand
CGCGGCCCAGCCGCGAAACCCGGACCCGTTGCGCCAGCTGGCCATGGTGTCCGGCCAGATCGGCGACACGGCTGCCGCCGCGGCCTGGCTTCGGCGGGCCGAATCCGTCGACACCAGCTCGATCCCGCGCCACTTCTTCCGCACCGCCATCCTGATGCTGGCCGAGCGCTATCGCGACGCCGAGCTTGCCGACAGTGCCCGGCTGGCGACTGGCGTGGCGGGCGAAGAACGGATGGACCTGCTCTGGAACCGGATGCTGGTGCTTGCCCAACAGGGTCGGTACGAGGAGTCGCTGGCCACGGCGACCCGGATCCGGCACGAGGTGGCCGCACTCGGGCCGGTCGAGCGGGAGGGGCATCCCCTCGCGATCACTGCGGGACTGGGCGAGGCCCAGGCCCTGCGCCAGAGCGGCCGCCTCCGTCAGTCGGCCGCGCGCTTCGATTCCCTCGCCCGAGCCCACCTGGTCGGAAGTTCGCGCGTCCGGAGCGCATCCAACCGCGCCTGGATCCTTTCCCACCAGGCCGGCGTGCTGGCCGAGATGGGCGACGCTGCCCGGCTGGCGGGGCTGGCCACGGACGTCGAATCACTGGCCGTGGTGTCGGGCGCCTACTGGGATCGGATGCGCACCCGCTACCTGCGGGGCCTCCTCGAAGTTCTCCGCGGCAAGGACGAATCCGCGCATGCCGAGTTCGCCGCCTCTACCAGCCGGGCCATCGACGGCTTCGGAATGCCGGCGTTCGAACGCGCTCGCGTCGCCCTTCGGTTGGGCCGCCCCGGAGAAGCGGTTGCCCTGCTGCAGCGGTTGCTCCGGTCTCACTACCACTTCTACGTGACGCACCCCGAGCTGCACCTCGCCCTCGCCGAGGCCTGGGCGGCGTCGGGACGCCGGGACAGCGCGGCCGCGCATCTCGCTGCGGTGGGTCGCGCCTGGGCTCGCGCCGACCTGCCCGCGAGGGCGCGGCTGGAACAGGCGCGCGTCCGCCTGGGCCTCCCCGCCCGATGAACCACCTCTTCCGGCTGCTCTGGCTCGTGCTGTTCCACGGCCCGGACCAGCGCGGCACCGTGCCGCCCCTCGGCCCCTGCTCCACCCCCTTCCGCGTGTTCCCGACCGACCTCGACCTGCTCCTCCACGTCAACAACGGCGTCTATCTCTCCCTGATGGACCTTGGCCGTGTCGACCTCATGCGGCGGTCCGGCCTCCTCGCCGGGCTCCGGAGCCGTCACTGGTATCCGGTGGTCGTGGCCGAGACCATCCAGTTCCGCCGGCCGCTCACCCTTTTCCAGAAGTTCGCCATCGAGACCAGCGTATTGGGCTGGGACGACAAGGCGTTCCTGCTCGAGCAGCGGTTCGTGCGCGATGGCGAGCCGCTCGCGACCGCCCTGGTACGCGCCCGCTTCCTCGCGCGGGCGGGCGGGAGCGTCAGCCCGGCGGACGTCCTGGCACTCGGCGGCGTCTCCGACCCGTCCCCGTCCCTGTCCGGCTACGCCGCCCGCTGGAACGAGGACCAGGTCGCCTGGCGCGGCGGCAACGCCCGCAGCTCGTGACCCCCCGTTCACCGAGACGCGGATATTCGCCGCCGCGATCGACGGCCGCCGACCCCCCGTTTACCGTTCACCCCATATGACCCAGAACAAGAAGGTCGTCGAGCGCTACCTGGAGGGCTTCCGCCGCTCCGACCACGCGATGGTGCTGTCCTGCCTCACCCACGATGTCGTGTGGGACATGCCCGGCTTCTTCCGCCTCGAGGGCACGCAGGCCTTCGACGGGGAAATCGAGAACCCGGCGTTCGTGGGTAGCCCGACCATCACCATCAGCCGGGTGATCGAGGAGGATGACGTGGTGGTCGCCGAGGGCGCCGTCCAGGCGGCGCGCCGGGACGGCGGCACGCTCGACGCGGTGTTCTGCGATGTCTTCGAGATGAGGGGCGGGAAGATCGCCCGGCTCGTCAGCTACCTCATGGAAACGAAGTGAGTCGCGCCGAGGAGGAGCTCGTCCAGGTCGCGCACGCCTGGGACCGGGCGATGGTCGGGAACGACGCGGACGCAATCGGGGAGTTCATGGCCGACGACTGGGTCATCATCGGGTCCGATGGCGAACTCGGGACGCGCGCGGCCTTCCTGGACCTCGTGCGGTCGGGCGAGCTGAGCCACGATGTGATGGCGTCGGAGGAGTTCCGGGTGCGGGTCTACGGTGACAGCGCGGTGGCCACGGCGAAGGGAACTTCCGGCGGGACGTTCCGGGGCCGGCCGTTCTTCGAGCACGAGCGCTGGTCCTGCGTCTTCGTCCGGCGGGGCGGGGAGTGGAAGTGCGTCCTCACCCACCTGTCCCGCCTTGCGCCGCCCCCCGGTGTTTGAGCGCCTGCTTGCCCGGTGTTTCGGCGGCGAGCCCGACTCCCTGACCCTCTGCCTCCTGACCGCCTCCCCCAGCGGAGCCCGAGCCGGTTTCCGGATCCGGTCCGCGCCCGCTAACGTTTGGTGAGGGTGGTCGGCGCAGGACGGCTTGGGGTGGGGGTGCGACCGTGGGCACATCATTCATCGGCGCGGATCTCATCGACGCCATCTTCGCCATCTCGCCGGACGTGCGATACGTCGCCCTTGCGAGCGACGGCGACGTCACCTTCCGAGAGCGGCCGGGCCTGGCCGGCGCGAGCAGCGCGGAATCGGATTCTTACGAGGAGACCATCGTCAACCCGACGCTGATCACGCTGCTGAGCCAGCGCGGCCGGATCGACTGCGGCGGGCTCGACTACGTCATCATCCGCTACGGGAACTTCTTCCAGATCGTGCGCCCGATCCCGGGAGGGCACGTGTCGGTCGCCGTCGAGCCGCACGGCCACCCGCTGGCCATCGCCGCTGCCGTGGACCGCCTCCTGCCGAGCCTCCCCGACCCCGAAGTGACCTGATCGCCCCCATCCCTCTACTCTTCTGCGCTCGACCGGCTCGGCATGCTCTCGAACCAGGCCCTCCGCACCGCGCCTCGTCGTGAATCCCGGGATGCACGTGCTGGGCTGGACCCGCGACCAGGCCATCCAGTACATGCTCGACCACACCGCCGAATCCCGTGCGGCGGTCGAGTCCGAGGTGGACCGCTACCTGGCGGTCCCCGGCCAGGCCACGGCTTACACGATCGGGAGTCTGGAGATCCAGCGCCTGCGCCGGGAGGCGGAGCAGCGGCTGGGCCCGAAGTTCGACATCAAGGCCTTCCAGGACACCGCCTTGCACGACGGCGGCGTGAGCCTGCCCACGCTCCGGAAGGCTGTCGAGAGATGGGGGGCGGAGCGGAGCCGGGCCGGCTGAGGCCCCGAGCTCCGACCTCGCCCGTGGCCCGCCGCCCCCCCCCGGTGTTATCCCACCCTCCTCGCCACCACCTCGAGGTACTCGGCCGGCACCCGCGTCACCCCGTTCTTGTACTCCGCGTTCTCCGTCCACAGGGCCGCGAGCCGCTCCGCCAGGTGCGCGCGCTGGTCGGCGTTGAGCGCCTCGAAAACCCGCACGGTCGGTCCGTAGAACGCGCGGAACAGCTCGGCCACGCCCGTCGGCCGGTACGGATACTCGAACACCAGCGTCCGGCGCGTGGTCGCGACTCCCGTCGTGCCGGCACTCAGGCGCTCCCGCGCCTCCTCGGGGTCGCCCCAGAGGAGCACGCTCGGCACCCCGGCCGGCGGCGGGACCATCTCCACGTGCATCCGGAGCATGCGCCCGATGAACCCGTCGGGCACCCAGTTCGCCATCGCGATCCGCCCGCCCGGGCGCGTCACCCGGATGAGCTCGCTCGCGGCCTGGTCGGGATTTCCGGCGAACATCGCGCCGAACATCGAGATCGTCGTGTCGAACGACCCGTCCTCATACGGCATCGCGGCGGCGTCGCCCTCGTCGAACCGGATCGTGAGGTCCTCGGCCGCCGCCTGGCGTGCCGCAACCTCGAGCAGGTTGGGCGCGATGTCGAGGCCGGTCACCACGGCCCCGGACCGCGCGGCCGGCAGTGTCAGGTTGCCGGTGCCGCAGGCCACGTCCAGGACCCGCTCCCCCGGCTTGAGCCCGAGCCGCGCCACGAACCGCGCCGCATCGATCGAGAATCCCTGCGCGATCCGGTCAAAATCGCCGGCCGTCCAGACTTTCCGCGCGCGCGCTGCCGCGGGCGATTCTTCCAGCAGTTGCATTGCTCGTCCCTCGTCGTAGGGTGTTGGCGTCGATGAGGGATGCGGGATACGCCCTGGAAGGGCGACAACGCCCTGGACTCCGGTTCGTCATACGGGTACAACCTCCTGCGCGCCGTGCTCGAGGGCGCATCGGACCGGCCCTTCCTCACGCTCATGCAGGAGCGCGTCTTTGGCCCGCGGGGAATGCGGCAGACGGTGCCCGAGCATGTCGACAGCCTCATCCCCTTCCGCGCGCGGTTCTACACCCGGGCCGACACCGCCGACGGGCAACCGGGCGATGGCGGCGGCGGGATCATCAACGCGCCCTGGGTCGACAACAGCTACAAGTGGGCGGGCGGAGGTTTCCTGTCGACCACGGAGGACCTCGCAGCGCACGCCGGATGGAACGGAGACCGGGTATGGCCTGGGGTGGAGCATCGCGGTTGACAGCACCGGCCGGTGCCGCGTGGGGCACACCGGCGGGTCCATGGGCGGTACCGCGAACCTGATCATCCATCCCGAGGAGCGGCTCGTCGTGGCCCTGCTGGTGAACAGCGACTACACCTTCATCGGTGCGGCCCGCTGCATTGCCCTGGCGTATCTCGGGCCGCCACAATGGCAGAGTGCGGGCCCTGGCGCCCGCTGGGAGGACACATGCCTGCCAGGTTGCGCAAGGAACGGGCGATCGAGTTCCTGACCCTCGCCGGGTCGGGCCAGGTGCGCGAGGCATATCGCCGCCACGTGGCGCCCGATTTCAGGCACCACAATCCCTGGTTCCCCGGCGACGCCGACTCCCTGATGCGGGGGATGGAGGAGAATGCGGTCGCCAATCCCGACAAGGAGGTAGAGGTCCTCCATGCCCTCGAGGACGGCGACTATGTCGCCGTCTTTTTCCGGGTCCACCACCAGCCCGGCGACCTCGGCGCCGCGGTCGTCCACATCGCCCGCTTCGAGGGCGACCGGATCGCCGAGTTGTGGGACATCGGGCAGGAGGTGCCCGCGGGCTCGGTGAACGAGTACGGGATGTTCTGATGCCGGACACGGGCATCGAGCCATTCTTCGCCGCCTGCAGGGCCGGGGATGTGTCCGACCTCAGGCGGCAGCTGGCCACCGATCCCTCGCTGGCGCGCGCCCGTCATGGGGGCACCACCGGACTTCATCTCGCTGTGGTTCATCCCGCGGCCGTGCGTGTCCTGCTCGAGCACGGGGCCGACCCCAATGCGCGCGACGAGGGCGACAACCCCCTGCCTCTGCATTTCGCGGTGGGCGGCGCGCCGCTCGAGTCGGTGCGGTTGCTCCTCGACGCCGGGTCGGACGTGCACGGCGAGGGGGACGCCCACCGGCTCGATGTGATCGGGTGGGCCACCGTCTTCGACGAAGCGCGGCGTGACGTGGTGGATCTCCTGGTCTCGCGCGGGGCGCGCCACCACGTCTTCTCCGCAGTCGCCCTGGGTGACATGGACCTCCTCCCGCAGGTCGTGGCCAGCGGCCCGGAGGCGATCGCCCGTCGCCTGCCACCGACCGAGCAGGAACAGACCGCCCTCCACTATGTCGTCGCCCCGCCCGATGGGCTCGTCGGCGGACGCTTCCGCACCGGCGCGCACTTTCCCATCCTCGACGCGCTGATCGCGCTGGGTGCCGCCCTCGAAGCGCGGGACACGAAGGGACGCACCCCGCTCGCCGTCGCGATGCTCCGCGGCGATCGTGAGGCCATGCGGCGCCTTCATGCCGCCGGCGCCCGCGCGCCTGAGCTTGCGGCCGATGGCGACGCGTCCCCCGCCTCGCTCCGCTCTTCCATCGGTAAGCTTCGGCCCATGGTGGGCGTCCCCGACCTCGAGGCCACGCTCGCATGGTATCGCGCGGTCGGCTTCGAGGTGTCCGCCACCCACGAGTCCGGGGGACGGGTCGACTGGGCCGCCGTTTCGTTCGGCGATGCCGAGCTGATGTTCGTTCCCGTCACTGGGGACTGGCGGGGGCGCACCGCGGGGGTGACCTTCTGGATCGACACCGACCGGCTGGACGATCTCTACGCGCTGCTGAAGCGCCGCCAGCTCGAGCGCTCCCACGCCGCACTCGCGGATGAGGCGGCCGGACTCCCCGAGGTGAGATTCTCCGTGGACCTCTACACCACCCACTATGGCCAGCGCGAGTTCGGCATCCGCGACCCGAATGGCGTCGAGCTGATGTTCAGCCAGCCGGCGTGACGGTGACCGCGCTCCTCTTCCTGCTCGTGGTGGTCGTGGTGGCGGTCCTGGTCGGGATCGCCCTGCGCCGCGCCGCCCTGCCCCCGCGCATCTCCCTCGTGATCGGGTTGCTCTACCTCGCGGTGCCCGGGGTGCTCGCGGCGGGCGGCGCACTCGGGCGCTACGACCCGCTCCCTGCACCGGCGCTGGTGCTGCTCCTCACCCAGGCGCTCGTGACCGTGGCCCTCGTTTCGACGCGCGCCGGGAGCCTCCTCGCCTCGAGCATCCCCCTCGGGGCCGTTGTCGCCCTCCAGGCCTTCCGCATCCCCGTCGAGATCGTGCTGCACCGGCTCTATGTCGAAGGCGTGGTTCCGGTGCAGATGACCTGGTCCGGCCGCAATTTCGACGTCGTCACCGGGCTCACCGGCCTCGTGCTCGGCGGATGGATCCTGAGTGGCCGCACCGTTCCGCGTGGGGTCGTGCTCGCGTGGAACGTCCTCGGGCTCGCCCTCCTCGCCAACATCGTCACCGTCGCCGCGCTCTCCACCCCGGTGCCGTTCCGGCGCTTCCTCGAGGGGCCGCCCAACCTGCTCCCCGGCACCTTCCCCTGGATCTGGCTGCCGAGCTTCCTGGTGCAGGTGGCGCTCGCCAGCCACCTGCTCGTGTTCCGCAAGCTCCGCCAGCCCGACAGTGGCGCATCTCGTCCGCGCGCCGCGCCCGTCGTCCTGGGATTCCTCGCGGCCCTCGTACTGCCGCTGCAGGCGCGCGCAGCGCAGCCACCAGCCGAAGTCTTCGTGCTGGCGACGCTCTACGGCCGCCATGCGACGACGCCTGCGTACGACCACGCCACGCTCCGCCGGCTGATCACGTCGGTGGCGCCCAAGGTGGTCGTGCTGGATGTCTCCCCGCGCGAGCTGCGCGACCAGCGGGTGCACCCCTCGAAGGCGGAGTACCCCGAGGTCGTCTTCCCGCTGGTGCGGGAGCACGGCTGGAAGGCCTATCCCGGCGAGCCGGACGAGCCGGCGTTCGGCGAGATCGTGGGCCGCCTGGGCGGGGCGTTGAAGGCGTTTCGCGAGGGCCGGCCCGACGCCGCGCGTGCCGACAAGGGATACGAGGAGGCCACCTGGGCCGCGCTGGCGGCAGCCTGGCACACGCCCGCCGACGTGAACGGCGCGTTGACGGATCAGTTGATCGCCGCGCGGCGCGCCTACCAGGACCGGACCGCCGGGCCGGAGGTGGCGGAGGCCTGGCGGCTCTGGAACGAGCATGCGGCGGCAATGGTCGGGCAGGCGGCCATGGAGAACCCAGGTGCGCGCATCCTCGTCCTGATCGGGGTCGAAAACTGCGGGCCCCTGCGCCGGACCCTCGCAGGTCGGCCAGGCATCCGGCTGGTGGACATGGAATCGTTCCTCCGTGCCCGCGGCCTCGAGGACGAACCCTGAACCCCCGTCACAGGAACGCTCGATGACCCCCTCGTCCCCCGACACCGTCGTCCTCGTCCATGGCTTCTGGGTCACACCCCGCAGCTGGGAGCACTGGATCACCCGCTACCAGGCCCGCGGCTTTCGAGTCCTGGCGCCCGCGTATCCCGGGTTCGAGGTGGAAGTCGAGGCCCTGAATCGCGATCCGTCGCCGATCGCGCGCGTCACGGTACCCGGGATCCTCGCGCACCTCGAAGGCGTCATCCGGGCGCTGCCCGCGCCGCCCATCCTGGTCGGCCATTCGGCCGGCGGTGCCTTCGTCCAGATCCTGCTCGACCGCGGGCTGGGTGCTGCGGGCGTCACCATGAACTCCGCGCCCACCGAAGGCGTGCTGGTGGCCCCCCTCTCGCAGCTCAAGGCCACCTTCCCGGTCCTGCGGAACCCGGCCAACCGGCACCGCGCGGTCGGCTTCACCTACGATCAGTGGCGCTACGCCTTCACCAACACCTTCCCCGAGGCCGACTCCCGCGCGCTCTACCAGCGCTACGCCATCCCGGGCTCCGGCCGGATCCTCTTCGACAGCGTCCTCGCGAACTTCCTTCCCGGCCGCCACGACACCTGGGTCGATTACGGCAACGCAGCCAGGGCGCCCCTCCTCTTCGTCTCCGGGGGCGAGGATCACCTCATGCCGCCGGCGGTGCAGCGCGCCAACGCCAGGCGTTACAGGTCGGCCGCGGTCACCGAGCTCAAGGAGTACCCCGGCCGGGCTCACCTCCTGCCCGCGGAGAACGGGTGGGAGGATGTTGCGGACTACGTCCTCGACTGGGCGCTCCGCCACGCGAAGGGGAACGGGAACGGCGCGCGCCCGTGAGCAAGGGCTCCCGTGTTGCGCCGGGCGACCCCCTCTCGTGAGCCTCGTCCGCCTCACCCACGTCGGGGGTCCCACCGTCTTGATCGAGGTCGGCGGGTGGCGGCTTCTCACCGATCCGACGTTCGACGCCGCGGGCCGCCGCTACGCGTTCGGGTGGGGTACCTCGTCCCGCAAGGTCGCCGGACCCGCCGTCGCCGCCGGCGAATTGCCTGCCATCGACGCCGTGCTGCTCACCCACGACCATCATGCCGACAACCTTGACGATGCCGGCCGTGCCCTGCTGCCCCGCGCGGGCACGATCGTCACCACCGTGCCCGGTGCGCGGCGCCTGGGCGGGAATGCCCGCGGGCTCGGGCCCTGGGAGGTCACCCGGCTCGAAGCGCCGGGGCGCCCCGCGATCGAGCTCACCGCGACGCCCTGTCGCCACGGCCCGCCGGGCAGCCGCCCCCTCGTGGGCGCCGTGATCGGCTTCGCATTGCAGTGGGACGGGCAGGAGCACGGCACCTTCTGGATCTCGGGCGACACGGTGCTCTTCGCTGGCGTGCGACAGGTCGCCGACCGGGTGCGCGTGGGGACGGCGCTGTTGCACCTGGGTGCCGTCCGGTTTCCGGTGACGGGTCCGGCACGGTACACCCTGTCGGCGCGGGAGGCCGTGGAACTGTGCCGGCTGCTTCGGCCGCGCACGGCGATCCCGGTGCACTACGAGGGCTGGTCCCACTTCACCCAGGGCCGTGCGGAGGTCGAGCGCGAGTTCGCGGCTGCAGGCGCGGACGTGTCGGACCGCCTCCGCTGGGTGCCGCTCGGCATCGGGGTGGAGCTTGCGGCCTAGCACGATCGCGCTGGTGTTGCGGAGCCTCTTCTGGGTGCTCCTGTTCCCCGGCTTCTTCGCCGGCTACGTGCCCTGGCGCTGGTTCGGGGTCCGCGACGTCACGCTCGACGCGCGCGACCCGCTCCACTGGCTGACGCTCGCTGCCATCGCGCTCGGCGTCCTCCTCCTCGCCCTCTGCGTCCTCGAGTTCGCCCGCCGCGGCCAGGGCACCCTCTCTCCCGCCGATCCGCCCAGGGCGCTCGTCGTGCAGGGCCCCTATCGCTGGGTCCGGAATCCGATGTACCTCGCCGTCACGCTGGTCCTGCTCGGTGAGGTCCTGCTTACCCGCTCGCCTGGTCTGCTGCTCTACTGGGTGCTCTGGTTCACCGCGGTGAACCTGTTCATTCGCGCGTACGAGGAGCCCACCCTCCGCCGCCAGTTCGGCACGGAGTACGACCGCTACAGCGCCGCAGTGCACCGCTGGCTGCCGCGCCGCCGCCCCTGGAACCCGATCCCCTGAGTTCGCACTAGATTCCCCGTTCACCGAGGCCCCGGACCCGCCTCTTGCGACCGGTGCCGGCCGACCCCCCGTTCACCTTCACAGTCCATGCGCGCCGACTCCGCTCTCTTCTGCTATCACGCCTGATCCTCCATGCCGGCGCTCCTCGTCTGCCTCGTCACCTTCCTGGCCGCCGCCCTGACTTTCGTCTCCGGGTTCGGGCTGGGGACCCTCCTGCTCCCTGTCTTCGCCCTGCTCTATCCGCTGCCTGTCGCCGTCGCTGCCACCGCCGTCGTTCACCTCCTCAACAACCTCTTCAAGCTGCTGCTCGTGGGTCGCCAGGCCGACTGGCGAGTTGTCCTGCGATTCGGCATCCCGGCACTGATCGCCGCCGTCGTCGGCGCAGCATTGCTCCTCCAACTTGGTACAGCCGAACCGCTCACCACCTGGTCGGTGGCCGGGTTGGGCGGTCAGGTGACGCCAGCCAAGCTGGTCGTGGGCGGGGTGCTGCTCGTCATCACGCTGCTCGAGTTCGCACCGCGCCTCGTGGCCAGCCGGTTGCCCACCGCGGTGCTCCCCCTCGGTGGTCTGCTCAGCGGGTTCCTCGGCGGGCTTTCGGGGATGCAGGGCGCCCTGCGTGCTGCCTTCCTGGTGAGGTTGGACCTCTCGAAGCAGGCGTTCGTGGCGACCGGCGCGGTGGTCGCCACCCTGGTCGATCTCGCACGGCTGGGTGTTTACGGGGCCGGCCTCTCCGGCCGCCTGGGGCTGGTCGATGCCCGGCTCCTCGTCGCCGCGGTCGGCGCGGCCTTCCTCGGGTCGGTCGTGGGGAACAGAATCCTCGCGGCGGTCACCTCCGCGGCATTGCACCGGCTCGTGGGGATCATGCTCGCCTCCGCCGCGATTGCCCTGATGGCCGGTCTGGTGTGATATCTCCCCCAACAACCCTCGATCCTCGATCTCGGGAGACCCGATGACCCGTTCCCTGCTCACCCGTCTCGCCGCTGCCACCGCCGTGATGGCGCTCCCCGCCATGGAGCTTTCGGCCCAGGCCCCCGATCCCGCCCCCAGCCGCGCGGCCATCGAACGGCTGAAGTTCATGGAGGGGACCTGGCGTGGCACCGCCTGGATGATGCGCGGCAACGAGCGCACCCAGACCGACATGGTCGAGATCGTCGAGCGCAAGCTCGGCGGGACGGTGCTGCTGGTGCAGGGTCTGGGCACCGTCGCCGATCCGGGAGCCGCCACCCGCCGGACCGTGCACGACGCGCTCGCCGTCATCTCCTTCGATCCCCGGAGTGGCGCCTATGGCATGCGGTCGTACCTCGGGTCGGGGCAGTTCGGTGATTTCACCCTGACGCTGGTGGACGGCGGCGTGACCTGGACCCGCGAGGTGCCCGGCGGGCGGATCCGCAACACCGCGCGCTACACCGCGGACGAATGGCACGAGATCGGCGAGTTCTCCCGGGACGACACGACCTGGACCCAGGTCATGGAGATCAAGCTCCGACGCGAGTCCTGAGGCCCGGGGCGGCGCTCAGAACTGGAATGCGAGCACTCCCACCAGGCCGAAATACACCAGCGTGTTCTCGTGCAGGACCTGGTCACCGCCCGGCCCGGGCACGATGCCGGGGGGGACGCCCACGTCCCACCACGACGAGGCCTCGACCCCCACCCCCAGCGCCACGTGGTCGATCACCTCGACCATCCCCCGGATCCGGAGCTCCGTGATCGGGACCGCGATCCGCTCGGAGGTGCCGAAGCTCTCGGTGAAGGTGTAGGTCGGCGAGTCGGCCGGGCCGGTGAACGCGCGTGACTGCGTGTTGAACGCCACCTCGCCGATCACGACCGATTGGCTCAGTTGCCCGTCGAGCGCGACGGGCCCGAGGAGCACCGTGCCCGACACGCCGACCAGCGGCCCGGTCATGCGCGGGTAGTTCGACTCGGCGTCGAGCCGCGATCCCTCGACGTCCTCGATGCCGAGCACCGCGCGGTAGTCGTTGTCGAAGTCGGCGAACCGGATGCCGAGCCTGAGGCCCAGCCGGTTCGCCCCGGATTGGACCAGGGTTCGCTCCCCGTAGAGGTCCATCGTCCAGGTCGCGAGCTCCGTGTCCTCGAGCAGGCGGAAGTACAACACCTCGGCCGGATCGGTGGACGTGAAGCTCACGTCCGCGGCCTCGAAGGTCACGGCGTCGCCGCCGCCGGTGGCCGCCCGCGATTCATCCGGGGCCTCCTGCGTCGTCTGGAACCACCAGAAGCTCAGCCCCCAGGTCCATCCCGCATTGGCGTATTCCAGGCTGCCTCGATAGGCGAGATCGGACTGCGTCTCGAGGGTCACCGCGGTCTTGTCCTCGCGGGCCGCGGCCGGGTCCACTTCGTGGATGGTGAGTACCTGCTGGTCATGGCCGTACGCGGCAACGCGCGACGGCTCGAGCCGCACGGTCCAGTGGCGATGCTGCGCCTGGGCCGGCATCGCGATCGAGAGGGCCGCGGCCACGATCACCGCCATCCGGGCGGGCATGATGCGCTCCTTCGAAGGGCCACTCAAGGAGCCCGCCGGCCGGACGAATGTGACATCTGGCGGCGGGGTGGGGGCCTCGTCCACATTCCCGCGACGATGAGTGCGCATGAGCAGGTGATTCGGACCTTCTACGCGGCGTTCCAGCGCCGCGACCATCGGGCCATGGCCGGCTGCTACGCGCCGGACCCGCGTTTCACCGACCCCGTCTTCCGGACCCTCGAGGGGCTCCGGGTGGCCGCGATGTGGCGGATGCTGTGCGAGCGCGCCACCGACCTGCGCGTCGAGGTGTCCAACGTCCAGGTCGACGGCCACACCGGCTCCGCCGACTGGGAGGCGCGCTACACCTTCACTCCGACGGGCCGGAAGGTCCGGAACCGCATCCACGCAAGCTTCGAGTTCGCGGGCGGGAGAATCAGCCGGCACCAGGACGAGTTCGACCTCCACGCCTGGGCCCGGCAGGCCCTTGGCCCGAAGGGCCTCCTCCTCGGCTGGACCCCGCTCGTCCAGAAGGCCATCCGCGCCCAGGCCCGGAAGAGCCTCGACAAGTTCATCCAATCCTCCTGAACCAGCCCTCCAGCCCTCCAGCCCTCCAGCCATCCAGCCCACCGCCTAGCCCTCCAGCCATCCAGCCATACCTTTCCGCCCATGCTCAGCGAGCCGGATGCGCTTTCGCCCGCGCTGGAGCAGGTGCTCCGCAAGTTCGATGGCGTCTTCCGGCGGGTCAGCTGGCGCTACCGCTTTTCGGGCTCGGACATCGACGAGCTTCTCCAGGAGATCCGCATCCGGCTCTGGCGCGCCCACGGCGGCCGCGAAGGCGCCGGTGAGCACATCTCGGCCATCCCTGCGTCATATCTTCAGAGGACGGCCCACTCCGCCGCGGTGGATCTCCTCAGGCGCCGCCGGGCCCGGGGCGCCGACCGGACCGTGTCGTTCGAGGACGACCCCGGAACCGAGCCCGCAACCCCGGGCGCCGACGTCGATCTGGCCGAGCGGGAGCTCGCCGACCAGGTCGAGCGGGCCATCGAGACGATCCAGCCCTCCCGCCGCCCGGTCGTCCGGATGCACCTGCTGGGCCACTCGCGAGAGGAGATCGCCCGGCTTCTCGGCTGGTCCGAGGCCAAGACTCGCAACCTGCTCTATCGCGGGCTGTCGGATCTGAGGGAACGCCTGACGGCGGAAGGAATTCAATGGCACAGCCCGGCCTGATCGACGACGAGCGGATCAAGCAGCTCTACGCCCGGCGTGTGGCCGAACGCGACCGGCCTGGCGGCCCGGGATGCGTCTCACCCGAGGCCATCCTCGCCTTGGTGCGGCGCGAGGGCCGGGAACAGGAGCGTCTCGCCACGCTCGATCACGTCATGTCCTGCGCCGCGTGCCACCGGGAATACGAATGGTTGGGCGCGGTGGACCGGGCAGTGGTCGAGGCCGAGCCGTCCGTCGAGCGACGGCGCTCGTGGCAGTTCATGCGGCCGCTCGCGCTCGCCGCCTCGCTCCTCGTGGCCGTGGGGGCGGTCCTGGTGGTCCGGCGCATGGTGACCGATGGACCCGAACCACTGCGCGGCAACGGAGCCGACATCGAGCTGGTGGGTCCGTCCGCCGAGGTATCGGTCGACGCCCCGATCGCGTTCGTCTGGCGCCGGTTGGACGGCGTCAGCCGCTACGTCCTCGAGGTCCAGCGCACCGACGGCTCGGTCGTGTTCACCGAGACCACGGGCGATACCACCGTCACCCTGCCTGACCCTGCCGGAGTCCTGCCGGAAGGTGACTACCGCTGGTGGGTTCGCGAAGTCACTGACGGGTCCGAGCCCCGCGCCTCGTCCTTCCGCCCCCTTCGCCCCCGCCGCTGATAGGCCAGGCTCGCGGCCAGCGTGGCGGCGAGCAGGCCGGTCGCGGCAACCAGCGCTATCGTCAGCCGGGAGCCCCCGGTCGATCCGGTGCTTTGCAGGGGAACCACGGTCAGCGGGTCCCCCACCACCGTGAAGGCGGCCCAGACCGCCGGGGCCTCGCCCCGCTCGATCGCCGCCAGCTTGGCCGCGCGGAGTGCCTCGGCCACCGGTTTCCCTGCCGCCAGCTCCTCATAGAACCCGTTGACCATCTTCACCGTACTGCGGTCCCGTACCCGCCAACTCGTCGCCACCACGCTCCGGGCCCCGGCCTGGAGCAGCGGTGCCGTGAGCCCCTGTATCCCCTCGCCGTCGACCACCACACCGCCGGCGGTGCGGCAGGCTGACAGCACCACCACGTCCGCGTCGAGCCGGAGTGAGGCGAGGTCTCCCGGGGTGACGAACCCGTCGTCCGAGCCGCCCGGCGCGAGCGCGAGCGCCGTACCCGAGATCGCGCGGTCGTCCACCACCGCGTGGGTCGCGAGGTGGATGACGCCATAGCCGTCCATCGGGTTGCCCAGCAGGTACTCCGCGGTCGCCGCGCTCCGCAGCCGGACCTGCCCGTGGTCGGAATGGAGGGCGACGTTCCGCGCCTCCCTCCCCGACCCCCGGAGCCGGGGCAGGCCGCCGTGCGCAGCGAACACCGCCGCATACCCGCCGGTGTCCGGGCTGAACTCCGGATCGCCGAACGCGAGGACACTGGCGAGCCCGCCCGGCGCCCGCGCGGTCGGCGGTCGATTCCAGAGCGCGGCGAGGACACCCGCCGAGGGCGCCAGCGCGATCGTGTACCGCTCTACCAGGTACCTCCTGTTCGGCAGCCGCAGCGCGTCCCATGGCACCCGGTGCAGCGGCCCGTCGGGCACGATCACCAGCCGCGTCACCCCGGCCGGCATCCGCGCGAGCACCGGCGCGAGCAGCAGCGCTCCGAGCGCCGCGCCCTCGGCCTCCGCCGCCTCGCCCCGCGCCACCAGCGCCACGAATCGCGCGATCTCTCCCGTGAGCGAGTCCGCCGGCGCGAGCCGTACCGCCCCGCCACCTGCCGTGTGCTTCCGCGTCACCACGAATGCCGTCGTCGGCGCCCCCTGCGCACCCGTCACGAACTCGATCAGGGCTGTCTGGTCGTCGGGAATCAGCGCCGCGATCTCCCCCTGGCTCACGTACGCCGCCCGCCCGCCCTCCTGCTCACCGCCGCCCCCTCGACCCGCCGTCCCGCCCGTCCGCCACGACGCGGCCCCCAGCATCCGGTCCCCCAGCTCCCGCGCCCGCCTCCGTTCGGCCAGCGCGAACGCCGGTGCCACGCGACCGCCACCGGCGAGTGCCGCGACCACCCGCGCCACGCTCGAGTTCCGGTCGCTCTCGTCGCTGGCGCTCGCCTGGAACGCCCACACCCGCAGCTCCCGGTCGGTGAGCGTCGCGCGCCACGCATCCAGCGCCTCGCCCGCTGCAGTGAGCTCCTCCTCCGCCC
>JBOHSQ010000043.1:0-2727 GCA_050733295.1 Gemmatimonadales bacterium | reverse complement strand
GGCCCTGTCGGTGCCTTTCCGGGACGACTGAAATGGACCAGGCCTACACCGTCCCCGTCGAGTACTACCGGCTGGGTAACGGACTGCGCGTGGTGCAGAGCCACGACCCCGCCAGCCCTACCGTCATCGTGGCCGTGTACTACCAGGTGGGGTTCCGGTCGGAGCCTCGCGGGCGCACCGGCTTCGCGCACCTGTTCGAGCACCTGATGTTCCAGGGTTCCGCCAACCTCGGGAAGATGGAGTTCATCCGCCTGGTGCAATCCAACGGCGGGGTACTGAACGGCTCCACCCGTCACGACTTCACCAACTACTTCGAGGTATTGCCGTCCCACCGGCTCGAGCTGGCGCTCTGGGCCGAGGCCGACCGGATGCGGAGCCTGGACATCTCGGAAGAGAACCTCGTCAACCAGCGCGACGTGGTGAAGAACGAGATCCAGGTGAACGTCCACAACCAGCCTTACGGCGGGTTTCCCTGGCTCGACCTTCCGCAGCTGGCCTTCGAGAACTGGGCCAACGCGCACGACTACTACGGCGACTTCACCGACCTCGACGCGGCCACTCTCGGTGAGGCGCGCGCCTTCTTCCGGACCTACTACGCGCCGGGCAATGCCGTGCTGGTCATCTCGGGCGACTTCGACGCGGTCGAGGCACGCCGACTGGTCGGGCGGTACTTCGGGGACGTCGCCGCCGGCCCACCGCCGCCGCCGGTGGACGACCAGGAGCCGGCCCAGCCGGCGGAGAAGCGGCACCAGCGAGTGGACAACCTTGCGAGCCGGCCCGCGCTGGCGGTGGGCTACCACCTCCCGCCGCGCGGCTCACCGGAGTACTGGGCCATGGGGCTGCTCGACCAGATCCTCCTGCAGGGGGAGGACAGCCGTCTGACGCGCGCACTGGTGAAGGAGCGCGGCTTCACCGGCGAGGTGGGGGGCGGGATCAACCTGCTCGGGAACATGTTCAACTATCGCGGCCCGATGCTCTGGACCGCCTCCCTCCTCCACGATGGCGCCCACTCGTCCGACGAGATCCTGGCCGCGATCGACGCCGTGGTGGACGAGGTCCGGAATTCTCCGGTGGGGGCGCCCGAGCTGGACCGGGCGCGGATCAAGCTTCGTTCCGGCTTCTACGACATCGTGGGCGGCTCCCTCGGCTTCGGGCGGGCCGACCTGCTCGCGAGCTACGCGCTCTTCGACGACGACCCCTCACGGATCAACGGCATCGAGGCGGCATTCGCGCAGGTGAGCCCGGCGCTGATGCAGGAGACGGCCGCAGATTGGCTGCGGTCGGAGCGACGCACCGTGCTCGCCCTCGAGGCGGGAGCGCCGGAGGACGGCGCGTGAACGCGGCTCGCCAGCGGCCGCCGGAGGCCGGGGCACCCAAGCCGTTCGCGATCCCCGAGGCCGAGTCCTGGACTCTCCCCAACGGCCTGCGCGTCACGCTCGTGCCGTGGGGCACGATTCCCAAGGTCACGGTCCGGCTGGCACTCCGTTCGGGCACCATCGACGAAGGGCCGGACGAAGTCTGGCTCTCCGACCTGACCGGCGACCTGATGCAGGAGGGCACGCATACCCGGACAGCCCGGGAGATCGCCGAGTCCGCGGCCCGAATGGGTGGCGCCCTCGAGGTGGCCACCGGTCTCGATCAAGTGGCAGTGACCGGAGACGTGCTGTCCGAATTCGCGGCGGACGTGGTGCGACTGATCGCCGACGTGGTGCGCAACCCGCGGTTTCCGGCATCGGAACTCCCGCGGCTCAAGCAGGACCTACGCCGCGAGCTCGCCGTGGCACGCCAGGAGCCGGCCCAGCTCACGCTGGAGCGGTTCCGAGCGGCGCTCTATCCGGGGCACCCGTACGGTCGCACCTTCCCGACCGACGCCGCGCTCGCCGGCTACAGCCTCGAGCAGGTGCGGGCGTTCCACGCGACGCATTGCGGCGCGGCACGAGCGCGGCTGTACGTCGTCGGCAGGTTCGGGCCGCGGGACATGCGCCAGGCGGTCGAGGAATCCCTGGGGGACTGGACCCCGGGCCCGCCGCCGCGGCTCATCCCCCCGGTGGCGGGACCGCGGACCGAAGTGCACGTCATCGACCGGCCCGGCGCACCGCAGTCCACGTTCATCGTCGGGATTCCGGTGCCGGACCCGTCGCGGCCCGAGTGGGTCGGCCTGCAGGTGACCAACGCGCTGCTGGGTGGCAGCTTCGCCAGCCGCATCACCAGCAACATCCGAGAGGACAAGGGTTACACCTACTCGCCGCGGGCGAGCCTCTCGGTGCGGTACCGCGATGCGTACTGGGCGGAGGAGGCCGACGTCGCGACCGAGGCGACGGGCGCGAGCCTGCGGGAGATCAACGCGGAAATCCGCCGGCTAGCCGACGAGGAGCCGCCGAGGGAGGAACTCGAGGGGATCGCCAATTACCTCGCGGGGACCTTCGTCCTGCAGAACTCGACCCGGCAGGGCATCCTGGGGCAGAAGGTCTTTCTTGACCTCCATGGGCTCCCCGACGACTACCTGCGCACCTGGGTCGCGCGGGTGCATTCCACGACTCCGGCGGAAGTGAGCCGCCTCACACGCGAGTTCCTGGTTCCGGAGCGGATGCTCACGGTGATCACCGGAGACCGGGCGAAGGTCGAGAGCCAGCTTGCGCCGGCCCCCATCGGCATCTAGCTTTTCCGCCGCCGGGGCTGTAGCTCAGCTGGGAGAGCGCTGCAATCGCACTGCAGAGGTCAGGGGTT
>JBOHSQ010000042.1:0-12587 GCA_050733295.1 Gemmatimonadales bacterium | reverse complement strand
GCCCACGGCCGCCATGACCCCTCGCCGTCGCCGGGCGAGGACCGGGCCCCTCACGAGCGTCGGGGCGCTCCCCTCGAGCGCGGCCGCGAATTCCGACCCGGTGGCGAAGCGCGACTTGGGCTCGATGGCCATCGCGCGGGTCAAGGCCGCCTCCACCGGCTCCGGCACCTCGCTCCGGAGCTGGCGCACCGGCGGCGCCGTCTCGACGAGGCGGCGGGAGAGCGTTCCTTGCACCGTCTCCGAGGGGAAGGGTGGCTCGCCCACGAGCATCTCGTGCAGCACGCAGCCGAGGCTGTACACGTCGCTCCGCGCGTCCACCCGGTCGGCGCCGACCACTTGCTCCGGGCTCATGTACGCGGGCGTTCCCATCGCGACGCCGGTCGCGGTCATGCGGTCGCCGGCAGCGGCGCTCACCGCACGGGCGATCCCGAAGTCGGCGACCACGGCGTGCCCCGCGTCGATCAGGATGTTCCCCGGCTTCACGTCCCGGTGCACGATGCCCTGCGCGTGCGCGTGGCCGAGCGCGTCAGCCACCTCGGAGGCGATGCGCACCGCGGCGGCCACCGCCAGCGGATTCTCGCGCGCAAGCAGGTGGGCCAGGGACTCGCCCTGGACGTACGGCATGACGAAGTACGGCTCGGGGCCGCGCCCGCCCTCGGCGGGGAGCGCGCCGGAGTCGTACACCGGCAGGATGTGGGGGTGGTGCAGCCGCGCGGCGATGCGGATCTCGCGGAGGAACCGCTCGGTGCCGTGCGCCGCGTCGGCCTGCGGCAGGAGCAGCTTGATGGCCACGGCCCGGTCGTGGCGGACGTCGTGGGCGAGGTAGACGGTGGCCATCCCCCCGCGGCCGAGCTCGCGCTCGACCTGGTACCTGCCGGCGAGGGCGCGGGCGAGTCGCTCCGGGACCGTCACACCGGGGCGCGCCCTAGCGCCGCTGGATGGGGATGAACTGCCGTTCCTCCGGGCCGATGTAGACCTGCCGCGGGCGGGCGATCTTCTGCTCCTTGTCGAGCAGCATCTCCTCCCACTGCGCGAGCCACCCGGGCAGCCGCCCGAGCGCGAAGAGCACGGTGAAGAAGTCGGTCGGGTACCCCATCGCCTGGTAGATCAGGCCGGAATAGAAGTCCACGTTGGGGTAGAGTTTCCGGCTGATGAAGTAGTCGTCCTCGAGCGCGATGCGCTCCAGCTCCAACGCAATGTCGAGCTTGGGGTTGAGCCCGGTCTGGGCGAAGACCTCATCGGCGGTCTTCTTGATCAGCTTGGCGCGCGGGTCGTAGGATTTGTAGACCCGGTGGCCGAAGCCCATCAGCCGGCCCTCGCCCCGCTTCACCTTCTCGATGAAGGCCGGGATCCGCGACTTGTCGCCGATCTCGTCCAGCATCCGCAGCACCGCCTCGTTGGCCCCGCCGTGGAGCGGCCCGTAGAGCGCGGCGATGCCGGCGGAGACCGCGGAGAAGGGGTCGACGTGCGACGACCCCACCGCGCGTACGGCGCTGGTGGAGCAGTTCTGCTCGTGGTCGGCGTGCAGGATGAGCAGGATCTCGAGCGCCCGCTGGAGCACCGGATTGTTGTTGAACGACTCGCCGATCCGGAACGTCATGTTCACGAAGTTGGCGATGTACCCGAGCTCGTTCCGGGGGAACTCGTAGGGCAGTCCGCGGGAGTGGCGGAAGATGAATGCCGCGATGGTGGGGAGCTTGGCCACGAGGCGCACCCGCTGGATGTAGCGGCTCCGCGGGTCGTGGATCTCCTTGGCCTCGGGGTAGAAGGTCGAGAGCGCTCCCACGGCCCCGAGCAGCATCCCCATCGGGTGCGCGTCGTAGCGGAAGCCCTCGAGGAACTTGATGACGTTGGTGTGGACGTAGGTGTGGTACGTGATGTCGTGATTCCACTCCTCGAGCTGCACCGCGGTGGGCAGCTCGCCCTCGCAGAGCAGGTACGCCACCTCCAGGAAGGTGGCCCGCTCGGCGAGCTGCTCGATGGGATAGCCCCGATACCGCAGGATCCCCTTGTCGCCGTCGATGAAGGTGATCGCGCTCCGGCACGCCGCCGTGTTCATGAAGGCGGGGTCGTAGGCCATCAGGCCGAAGTCGTCGGCGTCGGTCTTGATCTGCCGCAGGTCGCCCGCGCGGATCGTGCCTTCGCTGATCGGCAGCTCGTAGGACTTGCCGGTGCGGTTGTCGGTGACGCTGAGGCTCTGCGTGGACACGGGTCGAATCCTTGTCCGGTGGGTATGGCGACAGCCATGGCGCTAGATTGTGCGGCCACAAGATACCCGGAACCCACGGCGATCGTGAAGCCCGTCCCCGCCCTGACGTCACGCGCCCGCGGCGCCCTCCTTGGCCACGCCGCCGGGAATGCACTGGGCGTTCCGACCGAGTTCCTCGGCACGCCGGACCGGATCGCCGATGCCTTCCCGGGCGGTCTCCGGGACGTGATTCGCAGGGACACCCCGGAGTCGCCCTGGGACGACGACGTGGCGATGGCGGTGATCGTCGCGGAGGAGCTGGTCAATCCCGAGCCGGATCCGCAGGAAATGGGGCGCCGGTGGGTGCGCTGGATGAAGGCGGACGGGCGAGGCATCGGCCACTGGACCCGGATCGCGCTGGAACACTTCGACCGGCACGACGCTCCAATCCGCGACGCGCGCGACCAGGCCGGCAACGGCGCGGTGATGCGTGCCCTGCCGGTGGCGCTCCGGACCTTCCGCCACCCGCAGGCCCTCCTGAGCGCCGCGTGCGGCATCGCCGCCCTCACCCATCCCGATCCGCGCTGCGTGTGGAGTGCCGCGGCAGTGACGGTGGCCTGCGGCCAGCTCCTCCAGGGCCGGCGGGAGTTCCTTCCCGACGTGATCCAGGCCCTGCAGGTGAACGATGCGCCGGCCGAGGTGCTCGAGGCCGTGCGCCGCGTGCCGCGCGAGCGCCGCGCCGAGCTGCCGATCACCGGCCCGGCCGCGGGCTACACCGTCCATTGCATGGAGATCGCACTCTGGGCGGCGTGGCACGAACCCCGCCTCGAGGACGCCCTGGTGTGGCTGGTGAACGCCGGCGGCGACACCGACACCAACGCCGCGGTGGCCGGCGGCCTGCTCGGCGCCCGCGACGGCGAGGACGCCGTGCCCCAACGCTGGATCGAGGCCGTGGCGCGGCACGACCACATCGGCCATCTGGCCGAGCAACTGACTCTCTGACCTCGCGTCGATGCGCAACGGGTTCCCGTTCCGACGCCTTTTCCCCAGCATCCTGCCCGCACTGGTGGTCCTGACGGCAGGCTGCTCCGTCGTCGTGGGCGGCGGCGCCGACGAAGTGCCCGAGGAGCAGCGATTCATCCTGGCATGCCAGGCGAAGGGACAGCCCGCGGCGCAGGTGGACACCTCGTTCATCGCACTTCTGTGGGGCGGAACGGACGACCTTCGCGAGCGCGGGGACACCGTCGCGTGGGCCGAGGTGCAGGAGGAGGTCGAGGGAGAGGAGGACTCCGGCGGGAACGTCATCGAGGACCTCATCACCGCCATCGCCAGCGACGCGGCCAACGAGGCGCTCGGATTTCGCAAGGACACGATGGCGATGATCCTGGTGCCGGGAGGCGCGGACGTGCTCCGGCGCGACCTGGGGACTCGGCTCGCCGGCGCGGGCTACCGGCTGGCCGACTTCGCCATGGTGGGCGAGGATCCCGCGACCCTGCGCGCGGAGCTGCGCCGGGCGGAGGTGGCGGTGAAGCACGGGAATCCGTTCGGCCGGGACGACGTCCTCGCATCCGTGGTGGTCGAGCTGGCGCTGGACGGGACCGATGGCAGCGAGCTGTGGCGGCGGCGGCTGGAGGCGGAGACCCTGGAGCGGCGGAGCTGGCAGTCGGACGCGGAGGACTACCAGGAAGTGATCGGCGGGGTGTGGTGTGACCTGCTCGAACAGGCCGATGACGCGTTCCGGGAGGAAGTCTTCCGCGGCGTGGCGACGGAGGGCAAATAGGCCCGGCTCAGCTCCCCGACAGGTCCACGCTGCAGGTGGTCTCGAAGCCGCCGCGGACGTTGTACACCGTCGTCACCACCAGGCGCTGCGGCTCCAGCACGCGGAACAGGTCCTCGGCGATCTTCGCGGTGGCGTGCTCCTGGAAGATCCCCACGCTGCGGTAGCTGGTGACGTAGTACTTGAGGCTCTTGAGCTCGACGCAGCGGTCCCGCGGGACGTAGCGGATCGTCAGCGTCGCGAAGTCGGGCAGCCCGCTGTAGGGGCAGACCGCGCTGAACTCGCGGGTCTCGGTGACGATCTCCTGCTTCGGCCCCTCGTAGGGGAACGTCTCCAGCACCGCAACGTCGACGGTCTCGGGGCCGGTGAAGGGCAGGGTGCGGCCTTCGGCGGTGGGCATGGCGGCAAGATGGATGGCCGGATGGCTGGATGGCAAGTTGGCTGGCTGATGAGCGAACGCCCGTAGTTTCAGCATTTCCCAGCCATCCAGCCATCCTGCCGTCCTGCCGCTACAGGTTCCCCACCGTCCCCTCCTCCAGCCACTCGTACTGATTCTTCAGCACTCCCTGCGCGACCTGATACGTGCGCTTGTCGTCGTTGAACCAGACATCTTCGAACTTGTCCTTGACCCGGCGGCGGGCCTGGCGGCAGAAGAGGTCAGCCAGTTCGAGCGGCCCGCGGTCGGCTGGGTTCTGCTTCACCATGGCGTGGGCCCGGCTCACCGTGGCGGCCATGGCGAACAGCTCCGCCCCGATCTCGACCAGGCGACCGAGCACCGCCTGGCGCTTCTCCAGCTTGGGCCCGAACCGGACCATGCAGTGGAAGACGGTGCGGGCGAGCCGCCGCGAATTCCGCTCGATGAAGCGGAGGTGGCGGGCCAGCGGGCCGAACTCCGAATAGCGCGGCCAGCGGCCCCAGCCCAGCCACTGGCTGGGATACCACCAGGCGTAGAACCCGGCGGACTTGAGCAGGGCGCGAGCCTTCCGCCCGGCAGCCGCCTTCGGGTTCACCAGGTCGCCGGCGACGTCGAGGTGGGTGTCCACCGCCTCGCGGGCGATGAACAGCCGCATGATCTCGCTCGAGCCCTCGAAGATCAGGTTGATGCGCATGTCGCGCATGATCCGCTCGACCGGATCGGGGCGCTCACCCCGGCTGCGCAGGCTGTCGGCGGTCTCATAGCCGCGGCCGCCCTTGATCTGCATCAGGTCGTCGGCGATCCGCCACATCACCTCGGTGTTCCACATCTTGGCCATCGCGGCCTCGAGCCGGTTGTCGAAGCCGCCGTGGTCCGCCATGAGCGACGCCAGGTCGCTCACCGCCTCCATGGCGAAGACGTCGGCCGCCATCCGGCCGATCTTCTGGGCGACGGCGTCGTGCTTGCCGATCGGCGCGCCCCACTGCACCCGCTCCGCCGCCCAGCTCCGGGCGATCTCGAGCGAGCGCTTGCCGCCGGCGGCGCAGCTGGCGGGCAGCGTGAGCCGGCCGGTGTTGAGCGTGATGAGCGCGAGCTTGAGCCCCTTGCCCTCGCCCCAGAGCACGTTCTCGGCCGGGACCTTCACGTTGGTGAAGCGGATGACGCCGTTCTCGATGGCCTTGAGTCCCATGAAGTGCAGGCGCCGGACCACCTCGACGCCGGGCCAGGCGGTCTCGACGATGAATGCCGTGATGGCCTTGGTGCCGGTGCGCGCCATCACCACCATCAACTCCGCCACGGTGCCGTTGGTGGTCCACAGCTTCTCGCCGTTGAGGACGTAGTGCGTCCCGTCTTCGGAGAGCGTCGCGGTGGTGGCGAGGCCGGCGGGATCGGAACCCACACCGGTCTCGGTGAGCGCGAAGGCCGAGATGGCCCCGCGCGCGAGGCGCGGCAAGTACTTCGTCTTCTGGTCTGAGCGCCCGAACATCTTGAGTGGCTGGGGCACGCCGATGGACTGGGCGGCGGAGAGGAGCGCGGTGAGGCTCCCGTCGACGCTCGAGACCAGCCCGATCGCGTGGGTGTACGCCGTCTGGCTCAGCCCGAGCCCGCCGTACTCCTCCGGGATCTTGATCCCGAACGCGCCCATGTCGCGCAGGCCCTGCACCACCCGCTCGGGGATCTTCCCCTCGCGGTCGATGGCGTCGCTGTCCACTTCCTCCCGGAGAAACCGCTCCAGCTTCTCCATGAACGGCCGGGCCTTGGCGCGGTCGACCTCGGCCATCTCGGGGAAGGGATGGATCAGGTCGAGCCGGAAGCGCCCCTCGAAGAGCTGGCGCACCAGGCTCGGGAGGGTCCACTGGGTTTCGCGCGCGGCCTCCGCGACCTCGCGGGCTTCCTGCTCGGTGGCGCCGGCCGGCGGCTGGTCGGTCGGGGCAGTCATCAGGTCGGTCATGGGAGACGCTCCGCGGGTTCGCGCCCGGAGCGCGCGAGCGAGTCGGTCGAGTGGCCCAGGCCGCGGAGCACCAGCGCCACGACGTGGCGCTTGCGGGCCTCGAGGAACTGGGGATCGGACGGGTCGAGGCCCAGGGCCGCGAGCACCGTCGAGGAATGGACGAGGGGGAACCAGGACATGCCGATGATGCTGAGGAGGAGCTGGGGCGCCTCACTCGGGTCGCCGGCCGAGAGCTCGAGCTCCTCGGCCAGGGTGGTGACGGCCTCCTGCGCGGCGGCGACGTGGGGCGGCACCTCGCGCAGGTGGCGGCCGCCGCCGAGCGCCTCCCACTCCATCAGGCGGACGAAGTTGGGATTGGCGGTGATGTAGTCGAAGTACTCGCCGACCACCCCGGCGACGATGTCGGCCGGCTGGTGGGCGCGGGCACGCACCCGGTCGCGCCCGCTCCGCACGGCGGCCCGGACCTGCTCGAGGCAGCGGGCCAGCACGGCGCGGTAGAGCTCGAGCTTGGAGCCGAAGAAGTAGCCCGGGGTCCCGCGCGAGACGCTGGCGGCGGCGCCGATGTCGTTGAGGCTGGTGGCCTCGTAGCCGCGGTCGGCGAACAGCGCCTCGGCGGCATCGAGAATGGCCTCCCGGGTCCGGGCGCCATTGCGCTCGCGGTCGGGGGCGGAGAGGGCAGGAACAGAGAGGGCCATGCTTGGCTCCTGGCTTGCTTGCTGTCTAGCAAGTTAACGAGGAGTGACGCTGCTCACAAGAGGACCGGCGGGTCACCGCCGAGGCGCGGAGAAGTCGCGAAGGCACTCGGAGGTGGTCTATGGAAGCCGAAAAATCGGACCTATTTTGTTGTTCTACAACAGCAGGACAACCCAGTTCACCTTGCTGACGCGCACTGCTCCGCGGTCCTCTGCGCCTCCGCGGTGTATTCCCGCCGGATCTCAGTCATCATTTCGGCGCCGGGGATCATCGACGAGATGCCCAGGTGCAATCGCCTCGAAGCCGTACTTCCCCCGAACCCGGTCGAGGGCCGCCGAAAGCGCCCGCTGCCGGCGCCGTTCCTCCGGCTCGAAGAGGTCCCCGGTCGACACCGCCACCAGGTTGGTGGCCGCCACACCGATCAGGCGGAGGGCATGGCCCGACTTCCGGATCTCGGTGTAGGCCGGCTCGAACAGGGCATGCGCCGCCGGGAGCAGCTCGCCCTCGAGGTCGGTCGGCACCTCGAATGTGCGGCTCCTGGTGCGGGTGACGAAGTCACCCCGCCGGAGCTTGAGCGTGAGCGTCCTTGCCTGGAGTCCCTCCTCGCGGAGCTGCGCCGCCACGCGCGCGGCGAGCAGGTCGAGCACCCGGCGCAGCTCGCGCCGGTCGGCGAGGTCTCGGCCGAACGTCGTCTCCCGGCTCACCGACTTGGCGGGCCGCCCGGCGCTGAGCGAGGCACCCCCGTGTCCGTGGGCGCGGAGCTTGAGCCACTTGGCGTGGTCGCCCACGAGGGACTCGAGCGATTGCCGCGTCGTCGCCTGTACCTGGGCGACGGTGCGGAGCCCGCGTTCCGCCCAGCGCTTCGCGGTCTGCGGCCCCACCCCGGGGAGGGCGGACAACTCGAGCCCGGCCAGGAAGCCTTCTTCCCACCCGGTGCGCACCTCCACCAGCCCGCGCGGCTTGCCGAAGTCCGATGCCAGCTTCGCCACCATCCGGTTGGGCCCGATGCCGATGCTGCAGTCGAGCCCCGTCGCGCGGCGCACCCCGTCCCGCACCGCTTCCGCCTCGGGCAGGAGCGAGACCGGCCACTGCCGCTCGGTGCCGGCGTAGTCGAGGTAGGCCTCGTCCAGCGAGGCCATGACGACGATGGGGGAGTGGCGCTGCAGGACCGCGCGGACCTGGCGAGACTCATCTCGGTAATCGGCGAAACGCCCCTTTACGAAGGTGGCGCCGGGGCAGCGCCGCACCGCCTCGGCGATCGGCATGCCGGCCCGGACCCCGAACCTCCGTGCGCCATAGGAGGCCGACTGCACCACCCCGCGGGATTCCTTGTGGCCGCCGACCACCAGCAGCTCGACGTGACGCAGCTCCGGCTGGCGCTGGCGGCACACCTCGACGAAGAAGGCGTCGAGGTCCACGTGCATGATCCGGGGCGGCACGGCTCAGACCAGCAGGATCGCGGTGGCCTTGCAGGAAGCGACCACGGACTCGCCGGGGTGGAGCCCGAGCGACTCCGCGGCCGCCGTAGTGACCGCGGCGACGAGCGGGCGCCCGACGTCGAGGTGGATGAACGCCACCGCGCCGGTGCGCTCCACCGCCACGACCCGGGCGCGCAGGTGGTTCCGGGGTGATCCCTCGGGAATGGTGCGGCCGATCATCACGTCCTCCGGCCGGATCACCGCGTGCGCACTCCCCTCGCGCTCGGCCAGGACCTCGAGCTGGAGCCCGGGGCACTCGAACTGCGCGGCGGCGAACTCGCCGTCCACGGGTCGCGGGCCGCTCAGCGTCACGCTGCCGGCGATGACGTTGCCCGACCCGATGAACCGCGCGACGAACGCCGAGTTGGGGCGGCGGAACACTTCCTCGGGCGTGCCCGCCTGCGCGATGCGGCCCTCCGCCAGCACGGCCACTCGCTCGCCCAGCCGCAGGGCCTCGTCGAAGTCGTGGGTGACCTGCAGGGTGGTGGTCCCTTCCTCCTCGTGCAACTCGCGCAGCTCCCGCCGGAGCACGTGCCGGGTGGAGGGGTCGAGCGCGGCGAAGGGCTCGTCCAGCAGCAGCACCCGCGGCCGCGGCGCGAGTGCGCGCGCGATGGCGACACGCTGCTGCTCCCCGCCGCTCAGGTGGGTGACCGTTCGGCCGAGCAGGTCCGCGATGCCGAGCATCCCGGCGAGGAACTCGGTCCGGGCGCGGCGTTCGGCCGCCGGTACGCGGCGGAGCCCATACCCGATGTTGTCGGCGACCGGCAGGTGCGGGAACAGGTGATAGGCCTGGTAGACGAACCCCACGCCGCGCTCCTCGGGCGGGAGCCTGGTGACGTCGCGCCCACCCAGCTCGACCCGGCCGGCCCTCACCCGATGATGTCCCGCGATCGCCTCGAGCAGCGTGGTCTTCCCCGATCCGGTGGGGCCGATCATCAGCCCGTACCCGCCGGCCGGCACGTCGAACGTCACGTCCGACAGCGCGAAGCTGCCGGCACGAACCCCGAGACCCTCCAGCCGGATCATGGCAGCCGCCCGGGCGCGAGGAGGCGCGCCAGCGCCGTCACCCCGAGGGCCACGAAGAGGAGCAGCACGGCGATCGGCACCGCACCAGGAAGCCCCTCGGTGGTGAAGCGGTCGTAGGTCAGGATGCTCCCGACCTTGGGATTGTAGGTGAGGATCACCACGGCGCCAAACTCGCTCACGCTCCTCGCCCAGGCGATGACTGCGCCGGCCACGATGGCGCGGCTCGCGAGGGGGAGCGTGACGCGGCGGAACGCGGCGGCGGGCGAGTCGCCCAGCGTGCGCGCCACCCGTTCGAGCCGGGGGTCCACCGCCGCGAACGCCTGGTGCGCGGCGCTCACCAGGAGCGGCGCCGATACGAACAGCATGGCGGCGACGATCCCCGGCACCCGGTTGACCACCTCGAGCCCCAGGTCGGCGAGCGCCCGGCCGGTGGGCGACTGCCTCCCGAGGAAGAGGAGCAGCGCAATGCCGGCGACGGGGTGAGGCACGACCACCGGCAGGTCGAGCAGCGCCTCCACCACCCGCCGGCCCGGGAAGCGGTGGCGCGAGAGTGCCCAGGCGAGCGGCACCCCTAGCGCGAGGGCGAGCAGCGTGGCCGCGGTGGCGGTGGCGACGGTGAGCGCGATGGAACCGCGGACCACAGGATCGGCGAGGGCGGCACCGAGGCTTGCCGGGCGCGCCTCGAGCAGCAGTCGGGCGAGCGGCCCTGCGACGAAGAGCACCAGGAGCGCCGCGAGCACGGCGACGGCAAGGCCCGCGATGCCGGGCAGGCGGCGCTCCCGCGCCGGGCGGGGCACGTTACCTTTGTCCATCCCCAAGAGTATCCGTTCGCCAGAGCCCGTGCCGGAGGCCCGACCGCGATGCAACTGAGCCAGACCATCCAGGACGCGATGAACGCGCAGATCCAGAAGGAATTCGCCTCAGCGTACCTGTACCTCGCCATGGCCTCGTATTTCGCCGAGGCGAACCTGAACGGCTTCGCAAACTGGATGCGGGTGCAGGCGCGCGAGGAGCGCAACCACGCGCTCAAGTTCTTCGACTACATCCACGACCGCAACGCCCACGCCGAGCTCGATGCTGTTCCCAAGCCCGCCGCCACCTGGGCCTCGCCGCTGGCGGCGTTCGAGGCGGCGCGGAAGCACGAGGAGAAGGTGTCGGCCAGCATCCGCGACATCTACGACCTGGCCGTCAAGGAGAAGGACTACGCCAGCCAGGCGTTGCTCCAGTGGTTCATCGTCGAGCAGGTCGAGGAGGAGAAGACCGGCCGCGAGATCGTGGACACGCTCAAGCTGATCGGGGACAACCGCGCCGGCCTGTTCATGTACGACAAGGAACTCGGGAAGCGGACAGGCGAATGACGGGCGACCCACCGCTTCACGCGCGCCCGCGGGTCGCCTTCCTCGGGCTCGGCGCCATCGGTCGGCCGATGGCGGCGCGTGTCGCGCGACTCTACCCGCTCACCGTCTGGAACCGCACCGCCGAGGTGGCGCGCCGCTTCGCGGAGGGCACCAACGCGGCGGTGGCGGCGACGCCCCGCGAGGCGGCCCGCGCCGCCGAAGTCCTCATCACCTGCCTCCCGACCTCGGCCGAGGTCGAGGCCCTGCTGGACGGGCCCGAGGGGATCCTGGCCGGGCTGGCGCCCGGCGGGCTGCTGGTGGACTGCACCTCGGGATCGCCCGAAGCCTCGCGCAGGATCGCCGAGCGGCTGCAGGCCGAGGGCCATGCCTTCGTGGACGCTCCCGTGAGCGGGGGCACCCACGGCGCCGAGGCCGGGACACTCACCGTCATGCTGGGTGGCGCGGAGCCGGACGTGCTGCGCGCCACCGAGGTGGTGCGGGCGTTCGGGCAGCGGATCGAGCACCTCGGCCCGGTGGGCGCGGGCCACGCGATGAAGGCGGTCAACAACGCACTCCTCGCGGTGAACATGCTGGCCCTGGGTGAGTCGCTCGCGGCGCTGGCGCGGGCCGGAGTGGCGCCGCGGATGGCGGTGGACGTGCTCAACGTCTCGAGCGGACGCTCCTTCGTGAGCCAGAGCCTGGTCCCGGAGCGCATCCTCACGGGCACCTTTCCCCACACCTTCCGGCTCGCCCTCCTGCACAAGGACGTGGGCATCGCGGCGGACCTCGCCGCCTCGGGCGGCGTGGAGCACCCGATGCTCGCCGAAGCGGTCGAGCTGCTGGGACGTGCGCGCGACGCGCTCGGCGAGCAGGCGGATTACCTCGAGACGTTCCGGGTGAACGAGCGCCAGGCGGGCGTGGAGCTGCGCGGATGACGGGCGAGGGGAGCTGGCTCAGCACCGAGCGGGTGCCGGCCCACATCGACCTCGCCGACGGCGAGCGGGTGCGCGGCGACCTGCACCTGCAGCCTCGCGTGGCGCACCGGGACGGCGCCGAGACCCCGCTCGAGATGCTCAACCGGGAGGAGCAGTTCTTTCCGGTCTCGCTCGACAACGGCGGCGGCACCGTCTTCGTCTCGAAGGCGCAGGTGCTGGTGGTCAAGGTACCTGCGGGTCCCGCCACGGAGGAGCCGCCGGGTGACCGGCTGGCCCGGGAGGTGGGGCTCGAGGTGGTGCTCGCCGGCGGGCGGACTTACCAGGGCCGCGCGCGCGTCGTGCTCCCGCCCACGCGCACCCGCGCGCTCGACTACGTGAACCTGCACGGCCCCTTCTTCGCCCTGCGCGGCGAGGAAGGGCTGGTGCTGATCGGCCGCAACCACGTCCGGCTCGTCCGGCCACTCGACTGAGCGATCCGTGCCCCAGCTCGATTCCCTGATCAAGGCCCTGGCCGATCACCGCGCCGACGCCCTCACGCTGGCGCCGGGGGTGCCGGCGTCGCTGCGGGTGCGCGGCGCCGACCGGGCCGTGACCCGCGACGCCCTCTCCGGTGGCCAGGTGACGGCGCTCCTGCGTGAGGTGCTGCCGGCCGAGCAGGTGGGGTCGTTGGGTGGGGCGACGCCCTTCACCGCGACGTACGCCTCACCGGCCGGCGTCGTCACCATCGAGGTCCGGCCGGCGAGCGGCGGGCCGCAGGCCTCGGTCCGGCTCGCGGCCACGCCGGGGA
>JBOHSQ010000041.1:0-4433 GCA_050733295.1 Gemmatimonadales bacterium | reverse complement strand
CTCAAGGTGGACGTGGATGCGCTCCCGCCGGAAGTCATCGCCGGAATCACCGACGGATCGATCCCGCTGGACCAGCCCGCGACCACGGTGGCGCTGCTCAAGCTCGGCGCCGTGGTGGGCGTCATCGGCACGGTGGACGACGCCAACAACCTCACCAGGGTGGGGATCACCTGCGCCCTCTGCCACAGCACGGTGGACGACTCGTTCACCGGCGGGATCGGACACCGGCTGGACGGTTGGCCCAACCGGGACCTGGACGTGGGGAAGATCGTCACGCTGTCAAAGTCGGACCTCCTCACGCCCGCCGCACGAGCGGTGTACCAGGGATGGGGCCCTGGGAAGTACGACCCGCGCTTCAACCAGGACGCGCAGAACCGCCCGGTGGTCATACCGCCCGCCTTCGGGCTGCGGCACGTGGCGAAGGAGCTCTACACCGGCGACGACGTGGTGTCGTACTGGAATGCGTACGTGGCGATCACGCAGATGCACGGGCACGGCACCTTCGTGGACGACCGCATCGGCGTCTCCATCAGCAATCCGCCCGACCTGGTGTCGTCGAAGCTCGATGCGCTCCGGGCCTACCAGTTCAGCCTGACAACCCCCGCGGCGCAGCCGGGTTCGTACGACGTGGCCGCCGCCGAGCGGGGCAAGGCGGTATTCAACGGAGTCGCGAGGTGCCAGGAGTGCCACCGCGGCTCGACCTACACCGACATCGACGCAGGCCAGCTGCACGACCCGGCCGAGGTGGGGCAGGACGCGGCCTACGCGCTCAGGAGCGGCACGAAGCAGTACCGCACGACGCCGCTCCGGGGGCTGTGGAACCCGCCCCAGCTCGACGGCCCGTACTTCCATGACGGGAGCGCGGCGACCCTGGAGGACGTGGTGGACCACTACATGAGGGTGCTGGGGTTGACGCTGAGTGGGGAGCAGAAGGCGGACCTGGTGCAGTACCTGAAGTCGCTTTAACACGGGGGGTCGGCAGGCCTCGGGGTGAGGTGGAGAGTACCGAGCCTCGGTGAACGGTAACTGGTGAGCGGGAAACAGCGCGGGCCCGTCCGGGCAGGGCGGGCCCGTGGCGCATCGGCGGTCCGCACCGGAACCTTCCGGCCCGCACCGGGGTGGTGCAAGTTGGCCGCGTGAGCCCAATCCGGTGGCGGGAGGTGAGGGTGCGAACAGCAGCGATGGTGTGCGCCGGGGCCCTGCTCTGCAGCTCGCGCGCGTCGGCGCAGGTCCATCCCGACAAGCTGGTCTTCAAGGGCGACTCGGCGACGATCGACAGCCTCAAGCGCTCCGAGTACCCGTACGTCTTCCCCATCTGGGGCGAGAAGGTCCAGCGGCTGGGCATCGCGCTGCCGAAGTCCGCCGGGATCGGCATCAACTACCTGTGGCAGGAATCCGACCTGGAGATCGAAGGACTCAGCGTGGGGTTCAACGGCGGCCCCCTGGTGGACCTGGGCGACGTCATCCGGTTCTCCAGCGCGGTGTCGGAGGCGAGCGCGGTGAACGTGCGCCCCGACCTCTGGGTCCTCCCCTTCCTCAACGTCTACGGACTTGTGGCGGTGGGGCAGGCGTCCACTTCCATCGACGCCGGGCTCTGGCTGCCGGACACGCTGAACAACTGGCAGGAGGTGGCCGCCTTCTCGACGAAGGCTGACTTCGACGTGCAGACGTTCGGGTTCGGCCTCACGCCCACCTTCGGGATAGGCGGCGGCTGGGTGGCGCTCGACATGAACTTCGCGTGGTCGGACGTGGACGCACTCGACAAGCCGGCCTTCTCCTTCGTGTTCGGCCCGCGCTTCGGCAAGACCTTCAAGCTCAGGAATCCGCGACGGACGCTGGCGGCCTGGGTGGGCGGATTCCGGCTCAACCTCGGGTCGGCGACGAGCGGATCGCTGGACCTCGCGGAGTTGATTCCCGTCGACGAGCTGCAGGCCGCGGTGGACCAGGGGATGGAGCGGGTGGGAGACGCCCAGGCGGACGTGGACGCCTGGTGGAACGCGCTGCCGCCCTCCGAGCAGCTCGACCCAGTGAACCGGGCGAGGTTCGAGGCCGCAAACCGGGCGCTCGAGCGTGCCGGCACGTTCCTGACCAACCTGGACGGCGCGCTGAGCAACGCGGGATCGGCGACGGTGCAGTACTCCCTGGCCAAGAGCCAGGCGCAGAAATGGAACTTCATCGTCGGTGGGCAGTTCCAGTGGAACGAATACCTCATGTTCCGCGCGGAGTACGGCTTCCTGGGCTCCCGCACGCAGTTCCTCGGCGGCATCCAGCTCCGCTTCGGGCTGTAACCCCGCATGAGGACACTGTGCCTGGTGCTCGGTGCGCTCCTCCTTCCCCGTGCCGCGCCGGCGCAGGTCATCATTTCGCTGCTCTTCGGCGACGCCCTCAACACCGGGAGGGTGGAATTCGGCCTGGACGGAGGGCTCAACTTCGCTTCGCTCCGCGGCCCCGACGACGCGGGCAGCCTTCGCACCTGGAACCTGGGATTCTACTTCGACATCAGGCTCGACAACCCGGCGTGGCTGATCCACACAGGCGTGATCGTGAAGTCGACGATGGGCGCGGAGGACCAGCCGCCATACCCCCTGGGTGACGGCACACTGGACAGCCTGTTCGCGGGCGGGAACGTCACCACGCGGCTCAGGTACTTCAACGTGCCGGTGATGCTCAAGTACCGGATGCCGAACCACTTCTTCGTGGAAGGCGGCGGGATGGCGGGGCTGCTGTACGAGGCCACGGACGAGTTCTTGGCCGCGGTGGAGGACGAGGATGACCTGACCCATGAGCGTGATGTCGAGGATGACTACGACCGGCTGGATGCCGGAATCATCGTCGGCGCGGGATATCGGCTGTTCGGCGGCAATGGCATGAACCTGGGGGTGCGGTACTACCACGGCCTGGTGGACGTGGGCCGGGACGGTGCGGCGGCGGAGCGGTTCAACCGGTCCGTCTACCTCACCGTGGGGATCCCGATCGGGGCGGGCGAGGAGGAGGCAGGGGAAGCGCGGTAGATGGCGAGGGAGATGGGGAGGCGGGGTGCAGCGAAGACCGAGGAGCCAACAGCGCGGGGGGCACACATGAAGCGGTTCGCCGATTTCGTCGTGGGCGCGGTGGTCAGCGGCCTGCTGGTGCTGGTGCCAGTCTACCTCGCGCTGCTGCTGCTGCTCAAGGCGCTTGCCTCGCTGGCCGGCCTGGTCAAGCCGCTGGCCGGGCTGCTGCCGGCGTTCCTCCCGGCCGAGCACGTCCTGTCCCTCCTGCTGGTGCTGCTGATCGCGTTCGTGATCGGCGCCGCGGGGCGCACCCACGCGGGCCTGCGGGCGCGCGAGGGACTCGAACGGACGTTCTTCGATCGGATCCCGGGCTACGCGCTCTTCCGGAGCCTGACGCAGCAGCTGGCCGGCAAGAGCGAGGAGAAGGCATGGAAGCCGGTGCTGGCGGAGATCGAGGACGCGCTGGTGCCGGCGTTCATCATCGAGGAGCACGCGGACGGGCGGTACACGGTGTTCGTGCCGTCGGTGCCCACGCCACTCGCGGGTGCGGTCTACGTGCTCGCGCGCGACCGGGTGCACCAGCTCGACATCCCGTTCACGCAGGCGATCAAGTCGGTGTCGCGGTGGGGTTCGGGGTGCGAGGAGATGGTAGCGGCGATGAAGGGGTAGGGGCCCCCACCACCGGCGAAGGAAACCGGCATGGGAGAAGGGCAGCGGCGCATGCGGTTCGAGGCGTACTCATTCGGATCAATCCGGATCGACGGCGTGACCTATCCGCATGACGTGGTGATCGACCGCGGCGAGGTGCGCAAGCGCAAGAAGAAGCCATCGCAACAGTTCCGCGATGCCTTCGGGCATACCCCTGTCTCCCTCGAGGAGCGCATACCCTGGCAATGCCGCAGGCTGGTCATCGGAACCGGCGGCGGTGCCCTGCCGGTGATGAAACAGGTGGGGGTCGAGGCCGAGCGCCTGAAGGTCGAACTGGTCATCCTGCCGACGGCGGAGGCGATTGAACTCCTCGAGGAGCAACCCGCCGACACCAACGCCATCCTGCATGTGACCTGCTGACATCGCTGCGGTCAGTCTAAGGTCGCGCCGGCCAGCCGCCTGAGCGCAGCGCGGGCATTCCGGATCATGGGCTGGAAGGTGGAATCGGCCTGCTGCCGCGGGGCGAGGAAACGCGCGTACGCCTCGCGCGCGGCGTCCACCTCCCCGAGCTGTTCGTAGAGGCGGCCCCGCTCATAGTCCACGGGCAGACCGGCCTTCGTGAGGCTCTCGAAGTAGGCGAAGGCATCCGCCGGCCTCCCCACCTCCCGGAGGAGTCGACCGAGCCACCAGCGGAGACGGGTGTTCACGAAGGCCCGTCGCTGATCCCCGGTGGCTTCGCGCTGGGCGCCCTGGAGCAGCGCCAGCGCCGTGTCTCGCTGGCCCCTCCTGCTGCTC
>JBOHSQ010000040.1:0-9590 GCA_050733295.1 Gemmatimonadales bacterium | reverse complement strand
GCCTGACCCTGATGTTCGACTGGCAGCGGGTCCACTGGTCGGCCTTCGACGAGCTCCGGCTCGAGTTCGAGACGCCGGGCCTCGGCACCCAGGTCATCCGGGAGGACTACGAGGACACCAACGGTTTCAGACTGGGCGCCGACTACGCCGTCTCGCCCACCACCACCGTGCGCGGCGGCTGGCTCAAGCACGATGGCGCCGCCCCCGACCAGACCGTGACGCCGAACCTTCCCGAAGGCGACCGCGACGAGTTCACCGTCGGCCTGGGGCACCACTTCAGCCCCCGCTTCGGGCTCGACTTCGCGTACCAGTTCATCGACCAGGCCGACCGGGCCGGCCGCACCCTGGCGCCCTTGCCCGGCGAGGACCCCACTCCGGCGCTCAACAACGGTCTCTACACCTTCTCGGCCCATCTCATCGGGCTGAGCCTCACCTACAACTTCTGATCCGGAGACGCGCCGCCATGCAGCTTCGCCTCCTCGCCTCCGGCCTCCTCCTCGCCCTGCCACTTCTGGCGGGCTGCGCCGAGGATGACGACCTGAACGCCCCCGAGGTAGCGCCCGAGAACTCGGTCTTCCGGCGCTATGTCTCGATGGGCAGCAGCATCACCGCTGGATTCCAGAGCGCCGGCATCAACGACAGCACCCAGCAGCGGTCTTATGCCGTCCTGATCGCCAACGCGTCCGGCGCGCCGTTCTACGTCCCATCCCTCCAGGGGCGGGGCTGTCCGGCGCCGTTCGTGAACAACGTCACCCAGGTGCGCGTCGGCGGCGGTGGGCCCACCGACTGCGACCTGCGCGAGCTGGAAGAGTTTCCCTGGATCAGCAACGTCGCCGTGCCCGGCGCCACCAGCTTCTCGCCGGTGAACAACCTGAGCCTGGGCGCAAACAGCAACGCGCTCACCACCTTCATCCTGGGCGGCCGCACCCAGATCCAGGCGATGCAGGACGTCGAGCCGTCGCTGGTGTCCCTCTGGATCGGCAACAATGACGTGCTGGGCGCGCTCACCTTCGGCGCCAACCCCGGCAACCCGGCGCTGGTCACGCCGCAGGTGGCGTTCGAGAACAACTACGGCCAGATCCTCGACGCGATCGAGGCCACCGGGGCCGAGGCCATACTCATCACCGTGGCCGATGTCTCGGTCATCCCATTCGCCTCGCGGACTGCCATCTATTACTGCCTGACCTACGACGACGACCTGCGGTGTCCCGCGCCGCTTCCGCAGACGCCGGACCCGAACCTCGCCGGGCTCGAGGCCCTGGGCTTTTGGACTGTCAACACCAACTGCTCCGCCGCCGAGGGCGGTCTCTCCACCCTCATCCCGTGGACCAAGATCCTGCCCCGCCTCGCGGCCGCGGCCGCGGCCGTCCCGACCACGCTGGATTGCGACCCGGTGGCGCAGGACACCGTGCTGGTGACGCCCACCGAACTCGCCGGGCTGCAGGGCGCGGTCGTCGGGTTCAACAATTTCATCCAGACCCAGGCCGTGGCCCGCGGGATGGACTATTTCGACGTCAACATCCCACTCGCCGCCCTGGTGGCGGACGGCATCATCCCGGCGGTGCCGAACCTCGCCCCGGCCCTCGACGGCGATCCGGTCACCTTCGGCCCGATGTTCTCCCTCGACGGAGTGCATCCGTCGTCGGAGGCCCACGGCTTCATCGCCGATTCGGTGGCGGCACACCTCAATGCGGCCTTCGGGACCAGCATCCCGGTCCCCGTGCCGCGCTGACCCCGCTTTCGCGCGGAAGGACGGGGGCGCGGCTTCGGCCGCGCCCCCGTTCGCTTGGGCCCCTGCCCGCCGCGGGCCGCAGGCTGCATTTTGGTCCCATCCCTTCTTGCCGCTCACCTCTCACTGCTCACTGACTCTATGGATCGCGCCACCGCCCAGGAGTTGATGCACGAGTACACCGCGTCCGAGGCCCTGCGCAGGCACATGTACGCGGTCGAGCTGGCCATGCGGGCGATGGCCGAGCGGGCCGGCGCCGACGTCGAGGCCTGGGGGCTGGTGGGGCTGCTGCACGACTTCGACTACGAGCGGTATCCGAATGCGGCCCGGTCACCGGACGTGGAGCATCCGAGTGAAGGCGTGCGCATCCTGCGAGAGCGCGGGTTTCCCGATGAGTCCTGCGCGGCAATCCTCGGACACGCCGCGTACACCGGGATGCCCCGCCACTCGGAAATGGCCCGGACCCTGTTCGCTGTGGACGAGTTGTGCGGCTTCCTCGTGGCGTGCTCCCTGGTACGGCCTTCCCGCAGCCTGGCCGATCTCGAGCCCGCGAGCGTGCTCAAGAAGCTCAAGGACAGGGCGTTCGCGCGCGGCGTGAACCGGGAGGAAGTGCACCAGGGTGCCGCGGAGCTCGGTGTGCCGCTCCCCGAGCTTGTCCAGATGCTCCTGGTAGCGCTCCGGCCCCACGAGGCCAGTCTCGGGCTGGGCACCGCGTGACCCTGCCCGAGGCACGCTCGGACGAGCGCACGCTCGAGGGCCTCACCTCGAGGGTGCTCGACCGCACCACCGGGGGCCGGGCGATTCCCGGCAACGCCGTGCGCCTCCTCGTGGACGGCCCGGAAGCGTACCCCGCCATGCTCGACATGATCGAGGGCGCGCGGCAGACGATCCTGTTCGAGAACTACATCGTGCGCGCCGACCGGACCGGGCAGCGCTTCGCCGGGGCACTCCGGGACGCGGCCCGCCGCGGGGTGAAGGTGCGCGTGCTGTACGATTGGCTGGGGTGCAAGGCCACGCCCGGCCAATACTGGCGAGCGCTCCGGGACGCGGGCATCGAGGTCCTCGCCTTCAAGCCGCCCCGTTTCGCCGACTTGTTCGGCAACCTCGGCCGCAACCACCGCAAGCTAGTCGTCGCCGACGGGGCCGAGGCGGTGATCGGCGGGCTGTGCATCGGTGACGAGTGGGAGGGGGATGAGGCGAACGGCATCGCCCCGTGGCGCGACACCGCGCTGGCGATCCGCGGGCCCGCGGCCGCTGCCCTCGCCGTCACGTTCCACCACGCCTGGCAGGTTGCGGGCGGGCTGGTGCCGGGCGACGAGCCCGTGGGGCCGGGTGAGGCGGCAGGCGATGCGGCGGTCCGGGTGATCTCGAGCCTGCCCGGCCGCGCGCGGATCGCCCGTCTCATCGAGCTGCTGGCCGCCGGCGCGGTGAACCGGCTGTGGATCACCGATGCCTATACCATCGTCCTGCCGCAGCTCCGGAGCGCCCTGCAGGATTCCGCCCGCGCCGGGGTGGACGTGCGGCTCCTCGTGCCCGGCGCCAGCGACCTCCCCCTGGTGCGCAACCTGACCCGCTTCGGCTATGGCGACCTCCTGCGGGCCGGGGTGCGCATCTATGAGTGGGACGGGCCGATGCTGCACGCCAAGTGCGTCGTGGCCGACACCCGGTGGGCGCGCGTCGGCTCCAGCAACCTGAATCCCTCGAGTTTCCTCGGGAACTGGGAGCTCGATGTACTGGTCGAGCACGAGGACATGGCCGATGCGCTGGAACGCCAGTTCAGGCACGACCTGGCCCGGAGCTCGGAGGTCGGGGTGCGCCCGCGGCGCTTCTCCCGGTTGCGGGATTTCGACCGGGTGCTTCCCACCCGCTACGGGCGCACAGCACCCGAGGTGCCGGTGCCCGCCGGGCGGCGAAGCATGAGCGAACGCGGCCACCGCGCCGGGCGTACCCTGCGCAGCGTCATGGCGGGCGCGCGACGCTCGCTCTTCGGGCCCCTCGCGGGGCTCCTCCTCCTGATCGCAGGGTTGTTCGCCTTCCTGCCCCAGGCCATGGCCGTGGTGGCCGCCCTGCTCTGTGCCTGGCTCGGCGTCTCGGCGGCCCGGGAGGCTCTCCGCCGCCGTTCGGAGTGACATCCGCCCGTCGCGACCCGCAGTTGCCCGTCCCGCCCGCCTCTGCCCGCCTTGACTCCCCCTTGACCCCTCGCCGGCACCGTACATCCGGAGTCGCACGATCGGGCTGGAGCCCGAAGCGAGGTGGACCATGTTCCGGAGTCGTTCTCGTTCGTTTTCATCCGTGGTCGGGACGGCCATCGCCCTCATGCTGGTCCTGACGACCACCGGCTGCAGCTACATCTTCACACACGGGCCGCCCGACAACCACGCCCAGCTGGACAGCTTCACCTGCACCGAAGGGAACACGGCGCCGACGCTCGACCTCGCCGCGGCGGGCCTGCAGCTTGCCAACCTCCTCGTGATCGCCAGCGATCCCGATGAATACGAGTCCGATACAGGATGGTCCTCGACCGCTGGGATCGGGGTGAACCTGGGTTGGCTGGCTCTGTTCGGGGCCTCCGCCGTGGCCGGCTTCAACAAGTCGAAGGCATGCCGGGCCGCCCGGAAGCAGCTCGCGGAGCGCCTGGCCCGGCTTCGCGACACGACGGCCACCGCGGCGGTGCCGGAGCCCTGATCGCTGTTCGGAGTCGAGGATCCCCACGGGGGCGGGCGGGCAGCCCGCCCCTTCCTCTTGCCTCCCCCGCCCGCCCGCCCAACGTTACCGGACCCATGCCCCACCTCACCCGTCTTCGCCCGCCCGCCCGCCTGCCCGCCTGTCCGCCTGCCGACCCGCCCGCAACGCCCTTCCCCACCCATGCGTACATCTGACGTGGACGAGGCCGGCCTTCAGGCCGCCGCGGCAAGGGGTGATCCGGAAGCGTTCGGGCAGTTGGCGCTCGAGCACGCTCCGACGGCGCGCCGGGTGGCCCGGGCAATCCTGGGAAACGCGGCCGATGCGGATGACGCCGTCCAGGACGCGTTCCTGTCCGCCTGGCGGGCCATCGGGCGCTACGACCCGGCCCGGCCCTTCCGGCCCTGGCTGCTCCGCATCGTGGTGAACGCGGCGACCGACCTGCGGCGCCGCCAGGCGACACGCGCCGCCCAGCCGCTCTCGCCAGTGCTCGAGGCGCCCGGGCGTTCGCCGGAGGGCGCGGCCGACCTGTCCCTGCTGGGCGACCGGCTGCGCGCGGCCCTGGCCGAGCTGCCGGAGCGGCAGCGGACCGCGATCGTGCTCTTCGATGCGGAGGGCTGGTCGCACGGGGAAATCGCGGAGGCGCTGGGCGTGCCCGAGGGCACCGTGCGCTCCGATGTCTTCAGGGCAAGGCGTGCGCTGCGGCCGCGCCTGGCCATGCACCACGGAGGAACCGAATGACCCACAATCCCTTCGACGCCGGCCGCGATCACGTGCTCGGCGACGCGTTTCGTGCAGCGCTCGGCCCGGGAGAGGATGCCGCGTTCGCAGCCCGCTTCCGCGCTGCGCTCGCGGAGGAGTCGCCGTGGGCGCGACTCTCGGCCTGGACCTGGCCCGGGCTCGTGGCCGCAGCCGCGACGCTCGCGCTCGCCGTGGGCCTGTGGAGCACGCGGAGCGAGCCCGACGCCGCGACGCTGGAGCAGGCCTTCGCGCCTGCCGGAGCGCAGGTCATCGTTGCGGCCGCCGACCGGCCCGGCAGCGAGGCCGTACTCGCCGCGGCGTTCGGGGGTGACCAGTGATGGTCCCCAGCCGCAACCCACTCCTGTTGCTCGCGGCGGCCTTCCTGCTCGGGGGCGGCATCGGCCTCATCACCGGGATGCAGGTGGATGACGGGCACGGCCGCGACCATGGGCCTCGCCTCGGCGGACGGGGCTACCTCGAGCGGCTCCAGCGCGAGCTCGACCTCACGCCGGGCCAGCGCGACAGTGTGCGCGCCGTCCTCGAGCGGCATCGCCCGGGCTTCGATTCGGTGTGGGCGGAAACCCGCCCGCGCTATGAAACTTTGCGTGACGGGGTCCGTTCGGACATCCGGGCTCAGCTCGACCCGGACCAGCAACGCCGTTACGACGACATGATCGCGCGCCTCGACGCAAAGCGCCGTGCGCGGGAGGACAACAATGCACCGCGGTAGTCTCGGATTGTGCCTGGCGCTCGTCGCACGCGCGGCAGTCGCCCAGGAAGTGGCGGTGCTTCCGCCCGCGCCCGTCATCACGCTCGAGGAAGCCCTGCGGCGCGCCACCGCGGCGCAGCCCGCGGTGATCCAGGCGCAGGGCGACATGAACGCCGCCTCCGCCGCCAAGCGCGCGGCGTTCGGGAACTGGCTGCCCACGCTGAGCATGAACGGCACCGGCACACGAGCGTTCCAGGAGGGCGAGGATCGGGTGGACCTGACCACCGGCCAGCGGGTGCCGGGCGATGTCTCCACCACCAACGCCTCGAGCGGCCTCCAGGCCCGCTGGGACGTGTTCACCGGGTTCAGCCGCGGCGCCCAGAGTCGCGCTGCGGGCGCGAGCTACGATGCCGCCGAAGCCTCGCTCGTCGATGCCGAGGCGCAGGTGACGCTCGAGACGACGCAGGAATTCCTCAACGCGCTGGCCGCCGCGCAGTTGGTGCGGGTCCGCCAGGCGAGCCTGGGCCGTGCCGAGGAGCAGCTCAAGGTCTCGGTGGCCAAGCTGCGCACCGGTTCCGCCACCCGTTCCGACTCGCTCCGCTCCCTCGTGCAGGTGGGCGAGGCGCAGGTCGGTGTGCTGCAGGCCATGGCCCAGCAGGCCCAGGCGGAAGCCAACCTGGCGAGGCTCGTGGGCCTGCCCGGGCGCGTGGCCGCGGCCGACGACTCGTCCTTCTACCGGATCGTGACGACGATCGACACCGCGGCCCTGCGCGCCGCCGCGGAGGCGCGCTCGCCGCGGGTCGCGGTGGCCGAAGCCAACGCCGAGGTGGCCCGCGCCAACCACTCCGTCTCGAAGTCCGGCTACTGGCCGACCCTGAGCCTCGCGGGCAACCTGGGCTACTCCGGCGGCGCGCCCTCCGGCGACCCGCTCCACCTGAACCACAGTCGCTCCCTCAGCCTGCAGGGCAGCTGGAACATCTTCAATGGCTTCGACCGAGAGGCCACGATCGCCGTGCGCGCCGCCTCGGCCGATGCGGCGGAAGCCACGGCGTCGGACACCCGGCGCCAGGTGGCCGCCGCGCTCACCGGGTACGTGGCGAACCTCCAGGCCGCGCGGCTCCAGACCGAGATCACCCGCACCTCGCTGCAGGCAGCCGAGGAGGACCTCCGGGTCCAGCAGGAGCGTTACCGGCTCGGTGCCGCCACCATCCTGGACGTGCTCACCTCGCAGGTCACCCTCAATGAGGCGGAGGTCGCAGCGGTGAATGCCCGCTTCGCCTACCTCACCGCCAAGGCACAGATCGAAGCCCTGATCGGTCGGCCCCTGTGAGCCGCGAGCTGCTCGACACCGCGGAGCGGATGGCGCAGCTCCCGCCCGACATTCCGCGCGACTCCACCATCGTCACCCGCAACCTGAAGCGGGAATACGACATGGGCGGGGAGATCGTGCGCGCCCTGCGGGGCGTGGACGTCGTCATCCGGAAGAACGAATACGTGGCCATCATGGGGCCGTCGGGCTCGGGCAAGTCCACCCTGATGAACGTCATCGGGTGCCTCGACACGCCGACCGAGGGCGAGTACTGGCTCAACGGCCACCGCGTCTCGGAGCTGGGCGACAACGCCCTGGCCCGGATCCGCAACAAGGAAATCGGCTTCGTCTTCCAGACCTTCAACCTTCTGCCCCGGGCGTCGGCGCTCCACAACGTCGAGTTGCCGCTGATCTACGCCGGCCTGGGCTCGCGCGAGCGCAAGCAGGCGGCCGAGACTGCGCTCGAGCGAGTCGGCCTGGCCGACAGGATGCACCACCGCCCCAACGAACTGTCCGGCGGACAGCGGCAGCGCGTCGCCATCGCGCGCGCCCTGGTCAACACCCCGAGCATCCTGCTGGCCGACGAGCCCACCGGGAACCTGGACTCCGCCACCAGCACCGAGATCATGGCCCTCTTCGGGCAGCTGCACGCCCAGGGCCAGACGATCCTGCTGGTCACCCACGAGCACGACATCGCCATCCACGCCCGCCGCCAGGTGCACCTGCGCGACGGCCAGGTGGAGAGCGATTTCGCAACCGAAGGACGCGCCTGATGCGCCGTTTCGCAGTCATCGCCGCCGCGCTCGCCGCGGTCGCGTGCACGGAGGAAGCCCCGCCGCCGGTGTACCAGGCGGTCCCGGTCGAGGCCCGCGACATCGTCGTGTCGGCCCGTGCCTCGGGCGCCATCGAGCCCGACACGCTGGTCGAGGTGAAGTCGAAGGCCTCGGGCGAGATCCAGGACATCCGCGTCGAGACCGGGCAACTGGTGCCGCGGGGCACCGTGATGGTCCAGGTCGACCCCCGCACTGCGCGCAACTCCCTCTCGCAGGCCCAGGCCCAGCTCGAGGTGGCGCGCGCGCGCCTCACCAATGCCGAGGCCCAGAAGGGCCGGGCGGAGGAGCTCTACCAGTCCCAGTCCATCACCCAGACGGAGTACGAGCAGGCGCTGCTCGACTGGGCCAATGCGCGCGCCGAGGTCGTGACCGCGCGGGTGACGATGGAGAATGCGGACATCCGGCTCGACGACGCCACGGTGCGCGCCCCGATCAACGGGACCATCATCACCAAGGCGGTGGAGCGGGGCCAGGTCATCTCCTCGCCCACCAGCGACGTGGGCGGCGGTACCGTGCTCCTCACCATGGCCGACCTCGGCCTGGTGCGGGTGCGCACCCTGGTGGACGAGACCGACATCGGGAAGATCCGGCAGGGGCTCCGGGCCACCGTCACGGTGGACGCCTACCCGAACCAGCCGTTCGAGGGCGAGGTCCTCAAGATCGAGCCGCAGGCGCAGACCGAGCAGAACGTCACCATGTTCCCGGTGCTGGTCCGCATCGACAACCGGGCTGGCTTGCTCCGTCCCGGGATGAATGCGGAGGTCGAGGTGCACATCGGCCGTCGCGACAGCGTGCTCGCGGTGCCCAACACCGCGCTCCGCACCGACCGGGACGTGGCCTCGGCGGCCGAGGTGCTCGGGCTCGCCCCCGAGACGGTCCAGAACCAGCTCGCCGCGGGAGACTCGGCGTCCCGCCCCGCCGGCGCCCCGAACGGGAGCGCCTCGCTGGGCGCCTCCACCGCCGACAGCGGCGGGGCCAAGCCGAAGAACACGATCACCACGCCCGATGGGCGCGAGATCACGCTCCCCGAGGGCGTCACCGCTGAGCAGGTCCGCTCCAGCTTCATGAAGATGCGGAGCGGCGGTGAGCTGAGCGCCGAGGAGCGCGCGGTGATGCAGAAGATGCGCGCCGCGATGGGCCGCTCGGGCGGCCGGGCCCGAGCGCCCTCGAGCGACTACCAGTTTGGCGGCAGCTACATCGTGTTCACCGTGCGGAACGGCACACCCACGGCCGTGCGCATCAGGACTGGCCTCACCGACCTGGAGTACAGCGAGGTGACCAGCGGTCTGCAGCCGGGCGACTCGGTGCTCACGCTCCCGAGCGCGAGCCTCATCCAGTCGCAGCAGGAGTTCCGGGAGCGGGTCAACCGGATGACCGGCGGCGGCGGCCTGCCGGGCATGCAGTCGCAGCAGCCGTCGGGCCAGCGTGCGGCGCCGGCCGGCGGCGGCGGGAGGTAGCCATGCTGCTGGGCGAAATCCTGCAGGTGGCGTTCCAGTCCATCCGCGCCAACAAGCTGCGCTCGATGCTGACGATGCTGGGCATCATCATCGGTGTCGGCGCGGTGATCACCATGGTGGCGCTCGGCAC
>JBOHSQ010000039.1:0-4853 GCA_050733295.1 Gemmatimonadales bacterium | reverse complement strand
CGCCAGCACGGCGAAACTCTGCGCCGGCACGGACTGGCGTTCGAGGGCGCCGGGTCTTCGCTGGGTGTCGGCCTCGAGTGGGCCAAGGCTCGCATGGATGCCCACCGGATCGGGACTCCAGGCGTGGGACGGGCGATCCTCGCCACGCACGAACCCGGCGAGGAACCCCTGGAACCGGGCGTGGCGCGGGCGCACTTCGCGACGCGGGACGCCTGCTGGACCGCCCTGGCGCAGCTCGCGACCGGCGAGCGGGAGGGCGCGCGCGACGTCATCAAGTTCCTATCGCAGACGCAGGACGTGACGGGGAAGGTGCTCACCCGGGCGTCGACGAGCGGGCTCGCACAGTACGACGCGGCCGACCCGACGGCCCTCTACCTGCTCCTCGCCGCGCGCTACGGCGCGTGGACCGGGGACATCGACTTCCTGCGGCGCTGGTGGCCGCCGCTGCTTCGCGCCTACCGCTGGTGCCTGGCCGCCGATACCGACGGCGACGGCATCCCGGAGCACCGCCGCGCAGGCCGGGTCTGGTCGGAGCGGGGCCCCGGCGGGGCACCCGCCGTCGACATCTCGCTCGCCGCCACCTGGGTTGCCGCGTTGGAGGGGCTCGAGCCCGTCGCCTCGGCGCTCGGGTTTCACGACCTCGCCTCCGAGCTCGAGGATCGCGGCACGGCCGCGCGCGAGATCGCGCTGCGCCGGTTCCCCGTGGAGCACGGCTGGGCCTACGCCGTGCTTGCCGATGGCACGCCGGTGCGCCAGCGTGGCGACCAGCTCGCGGTGCCGGTCATCCTCGGGCTAGTGTCGCCGGAATCGGCGGCGCAATGGCTCGATGCCCGGGCAGGTGAGGGTTCGGGCTCGGGATGGGTGGAGCTGGCCGAGACGAAGGCGGGTCGGCTCGACGCGGCGCTCCGCGATCTCGAGTCCATGGCGGCTCGCGCCCTGCACCGCCATCGAGGCGACTTCGGAGGCGCATTGCCGGCGGCTCTGTTCGCCCTCGGCCTGGTCGAGGGTCTGTGGGGCGTGGAGCCCGTCGGACTCGCCGCGGCGGTGCGCGTCTCCCTCTGGGTGCCCCCGAACCGGACCACGCTCGGGCTCGAGCGGCTGCGCGTGGGTCGGAGCGCCATTTCACTCGACGCGCGGCGCCACGCGGAAGGCACGACGGTGAGGGTCCGCCGGACCCACGGCCCGCGGCTGCACCTCTCGCTCGGCCTGCGCGGCGTGGCGGTCGAGTCGATCGCGGTGGACGAGACACCACTCGGCGGCGCGGTCGCGCGCTTCGAGGTGGACGCTGCGCACGAAGTGACCTTTCATCACGACCATCTGGCGGCCTCGCGGCCGGTGACCTGACCGCCGTGCCCCGACCGCCGATCATCAGGCCCCCCGACCGCCGACCCTCCGTGCGCCACGCCGCCGCGGCCGCCCTGGCCCTCCTGCTCGCATCCCTGCCCGCCTGCCGCCTCGAGCAGCGGCCGCCGCCCGAATCCTTCCGCGAGCTGGAGGCGGTGCGCGAGGTGACGACCCGCTTTCACGACGCGATCAGCGCGAGCAACCACACGGCGGCGCAGAACCTCACCTGGGCCGGCGCCACCGTGCTCGGCGTGCCTCGGGGCGAGAGCTGGCTGCTGCCCGCGGCCGAGGTGTCCGGACGACTCTACCGCGGGGTGAACGTGCGCGTGGTCCGCACCGACGTGCGCATCGAGGGCGACGTCGCGACCGCGTGGCTCGACCTGCGCCTCGATCCGGGCACCGCCCAGGAGCGCGAGGGGGAGGAGCTGCTCGTGCTGCACCGCGTCGCCGGGGTCTGGCGCATCACCCACATCGCCCCAGCGGAACGGCCGGAGGCGGGGTGACCGACGCGACGGCGCTCGGGCTGGTGGGATCGGTCGCCCGGCTCCTCCGCGCCGGGTACGACGCCGACGCCACGCTCGCCCGGGTGACGGCCACGCTCGCGGCCGACCTGCCGGCGCGCGAAGTCCGGCTGTGGCGGCGGCAGCCGGGCGGGGGTTTCCGCGCAGTCGAATCCCCTCCTCCGGCGGGTGCGGCCCAGGAGCCGGTGGAGCAGCTGCCCGACCCCGGCGGTGCGATGCGGTTTCCGGTCGAGAGCGCCGGGGAGACGCTCGGCGCGCTCGACATCGGACATGCAGGCGATCGGGCCGGGGCGCGCGAAGCGCTCGCGGTCGTGGCCGACCTCCTGGCGCCGTTCCTCGCGGCGGACGAGCTGTCGGAGGACCTCGCGTTCGAGGTGGCGGTGCGCGCCCGGGAGGTCGAGCACCAGCGCCGCTTCACCAGCCTGGTCATCGACAGCCTGCCGCTCGGGCTCTACGTGGTGGACCGCGACTACCGGATCCAGGTCTGGAACCGCAAGCGCGAGACCGGCACCCAGGGGCTCCGGAGCGCCGACGTGGTCGGACGCCGAGTCTTCGAGGTGCTCACCCGCCAGGACGCCGACCTCCTCAAGCGGGAGTTCGACGACGTGTTCCGGACCGGGCGTCCGGGCCAGGTGGAGATCGAGGTGCAGGGCGAGCACGGCACACGGTACTACCGGCTGAGCAAGATCCCGATGCGGCTCGACGGGATCACCATCTCCCACGTCATCACCGTGGGCGAGGACGTGACCGAGTGGCGGAAAGCGCAGGAGGCGATCCTGCAGAGCGAGAAGCTCGCGGCCATCGGCCAGCTGGCCGCGGGCGTCATGCACGAGATCAACAATCCCCTGGCCACGATTTCGGCGTGCGTGGCGGCGATCGAGAGCCGCCTGGCGGAGGCACGCCCCGCGCCCGAGCCGGCGGTGCGCGAATACCTCGAGATCGTCGACCGGGAAGTCCAGCGCTGCAGCCGCATCGTGGACCAGCTGCTCGACTTCAGCCGGCCGAAGGGGGCGGCGAAGGAGCCGGTGGACCTGAGCGCTCTCGCCGGGAACGCGCTGTTCCTCCTCAAGCACCACCGCCGCTTCAAGCGCGCGGCGGTGGCCCGCCAGTTGGCCGAAGGGCTGCCCCCGGTGCGGGGGAACCCCGAGCAGCTGCTCCAGGTCCTGATGGCGCTGCTGCTCAACGCCGCCGACGCGGTGGAGCATGGCGGGGGCCTCACGCTTCGTACCGCCCGCGCCCCGCGGCGTGACGACGAGGTCCTGCTGGAGGTGGCCGACACCGGTGCCGGGATCGCCGCCGCCGACCTGGGCAAGATCTTCGAGCCGTTCTACACCACCAAGCCGCAGGGACGCGGCACCGGCCTCGGGCTCTCGATCTGCTACGGGATCGTGGAGGACCACGGCGGCCGGATCGAGGTGGAGAGCCAGTTGGGCCAGGGCTCCCTCTTCCGTGTCGTGCTGCCCGCCGCCGCGGCGGAGGGGGCGGCGTGAAGATCCTGGTGGTGGAGGACGACCGGACGGTGGGGCAGTACGTCCAGCGCGGGCTGGAGGAGCATCGGCTGCATGCGGACCTGGTGGACGACGGGCTCGAGGGGCTCCGGCTCGCGAGCGGGGGCCAGTACGACCTGCTGGTCCTCGATGTGCGCCTGCCGGGGATGTCCGGCCTCGAGCTGGTGCGCACCCTCCGCGACCGCGGCATCACCGCGCCGATCCTGATGCTCACGGCACAGGACTCGGTGGAGTTCAAGGTGCAGGCGCTCCGTGCCGGCGCCGACGACTACGTCACCAAGCCCTTCGCCTTCGAGGAGCTGCTCGCGCGGGTCGAGGCGCTGGGCCGCCGGCCCAAGGAGATGGCGCCGCCGACTCTGGCCGCCGGCGACCTCTCGCTCGACACCGGCACCCGCGAGGTGCGCCGCAGCGGGGACCTGATCGACCTCACGCCCAAGGAATACGCGGTCCTCGAGTACCTGCTCCGGCACAAGGGGCGGGTCATGTCGCGCACGCTGATTACCGAGTACGCGTGGGACTTCCACTTCGACCCCGGCACCAACATCGTCGACGTGGTGATCAACCGTCTGCGGAAGAAGGTGGATGCCGGCCGCGACCGCCGGCTCATCCACACCGTGCGCGGAGTGGGCTACGTGATCAAGACCTGACGTGGCCACCATCCGCGCCCGGCTCACCTTCGGGTACGCGCTGACCCTCGCCGCCAGCGTCGCCGCGCTCTCGCTCGCGCTCTTCCTCGAGCGACGCTCCTCCGCCATCCGCGAGCTCGACCGCCGCCTCGCCCTCGAAGCCGATTTCGCCATCCAGTTCCTGGGCCAGTCGTACCAGGTGCTGGGCCAGGTGGTGCGCCCGGTGGCCCCCGGCTTCGACGTCCCGGCCGACACCGCGCTGCAGCCGCGGCGAACGCTCGAGGGGGGCGTGGCCGCGTACCTCGAGGGGGTGCGCGACTACCTGCTCGTCGCCGATCGGGCCGGGGCGCAGCTCTACCTCACCGAGTCCACACGGGGACTGGGATATCCGGTGATCGTGGCGCTGCTCGAGCGGACCGACCCGGCGGTGGCCGAAACCAGCGGCACGATCGACGCTGTCGGCTCGCCGGGCGCGCTCCGCTGGCTGGTGCGCCGGATTCCGGACAACGGGTCGGGGATCGGCGCGGTGCTGGCCGCGGCGCCCACCAGTGACGTGCCCTTCGGCCCCGACGAGCTGCTGCGCTCCATCATGGTCACGGCACCCCTCATCATGCTCGGCTCGGTGGTGCTGGGATACTGGCTGGCGAGCCGCAGCCTCCGGCCGTTGGCCTCGATGACCGAGGAACTGGAGGCCATCACCGACGGCCGGAGCCTGCACCGGCGCCTCGCCGTGGCGCGGACCCGGGACGAGGTGTCGCGGCTGGGGGTCACGGTCAACGGAATGCTGGCCCGGCTGGAGCAGAGCTTCGCCAGCCTGCGTCGGTTCACCGCCGACGCGAGTCACGAGCTCAAGA